>JAOPWK010000318.1 GCA_025965735.1 Frankiales bacterium | reverse complement strand
GCCGAGTCGGCGCCGCCGGAGAAGGCCACGAGCAGCCCGCCGGCGGCCTTCAGCGACGCGTCCAGCGCGGCGAGCCGGACGTCCAGCAGGTGGCCGGCGAACCACTCCGGGAAGTGCGTGAGGTCCTCCAGCAGCACGTCGGCGCCTACGGGCGGCTCCCCGCCGGTGAGGACGCCGACGCACAGTGCGTCGGCAGCGCGCGCCGCTCGTACGTCACCCGGGTGGTCGCCGACGTAGACGGTGGCGCCGTGCGCCCGCAGCGCCTCGGCCTTCTTCTCCGCCCAGTGCCAGCCGACCACGTCGTCGACCTCGAGGCCGAGGACGTCCAGCGCCTGCCGCGCCAGGACGTCGGACTTCGCGGTCACCACGACGGCGCGGCCGCCGGCTGCCCGCACGGCCGCCACGGCGTCGGGAGCCCCTGGCAGCAGGGTGATCAGGTGCGACGACTCGGCCATGAGCGCGCGGTAGCGCTCGGCCGCCGGCTCCACCCGGTCGGGCGCGACCCAGCGGGCCAGCTCGTGCTCCAGCGGCGGGCCGAGGCGGGAGGCCCACAGCTGCGCGTCGATGGCGACGCGCTCCTCGACCGCGATCTGCTCGGCCACGGCGACCACCGCCGGACGCGGGTCGATCAGGGTGAGGTCCAGGTCGAACCCGACGGTCAGCGGCACGCCCTCACCGTAGGCCGCGTGTCAGCCCTCGCCGGCCTGCAGCTGCTGACCGGTGTCGGCAGCGCGCGCCGCACGCGACTGCGCGGTATCGACCTCCACGGGCGGCGTCGGCGCCTCGCCCTCGGCCACCGCACGGCCGCCCGCGGCAGGGGTCGCACCGCTCCCCGGCCCCTCGGCGGTCGAGGCCGCCGAGCCCTCGTCCACGCCCTCGCTGGTGACGAGCAGGTCCTTGTCGGGGTCAGTCATGCAGCAGGCCTTCCCAGCCAGGTGCCCGTCTAGCCTGGAGCCGATGGAGTCCGCCGCCCGCAGCCTGGCTGACTGGCTGCGCGGCTGGCCCGACGGACGCCTCGCCCGGCTGCTCGTGGCCCGCCCCGACCTCGCCGTCCCGGTGCCGCCGGACGTCGGCGTGCTGGCGGCCCGGGCGGCCGTACGGCTGTCCGTGCTGCGGGCGCTGGAGCAGCTCGACGCGTTCGTGCTCGCCCTGCTCGACGGCCTGGTGCTGGTGTCGGCGGACAGCGCCGGGACGCCGCTAAGCGCGCTGCTGGACCTCGTCGGCGGCAGCGCCACGCCAGAGCAGGTCGGCGCAGGCGTCGAGCGCCTGCAGGACCTGGCCCTGGTCTGGGGCGACCCGTCCGCGCTGCACGTGGTGGGGCCGGTCCGCGACGTCATCGCCCCCGCGGCCGCGGGCCTGGGCCGACCCATGTCGACGCTGCTCGCCCGGCTGCGGGTCAAGGACGTCGCTCCGGTCGCGCAGGCGCTGGGCGTGGACGGCGTCGTGGGGGTGGTCGAGCTGTTCGGCGACCCGGGCCGGCTGACCGCGCTGGTCGCGAGCGCAGGCAACGCCGAGCGTCGGGTCCTCGAGGCGCTTGCCGCCGGGTCGCCACTGGGTCAGGTGAAGGACGCCCGGCGCCCCACGACGCCGGACTCCGCCGACTCCCCTGTCCGCTGGCTGCTGGCGCACGGGCTGCTCGTCGCCATCGACGACGACACGGTGGAGCTGCCGCGCGAGGTCGGCCTCGTGGTGCGTGGCGAGCGGGCGCTGGGCGCGCTGCAGCCCTCGCCGCCCGAGCTGGACGCCCAGCCGGCCAAGGGGCTCAACGCCGCTGCCGCGCACGGGGCCGCGGAGGCAGTGGCCAAGGTCGAGGCGCTGCTGGAGCTGTGGGCCACCGCGCCGCCCTCGGTGCTGCGGGCCGGCGGCGTCGGCGTCCGCGACCTCAAGAAGGCGGCGAAGGAGCTGGACGTCGACGAGGCGCACGTCGCGCTGCTCGCCGAGGTCGCCGCCGCCGCCGGGCTGCTCGACCAGACGCCCGGCGTGGAGCCGGAGTGGGTGCCCACGACGGCGTACGACAGCTGGCTGGCCTCGCCGCCCGAGGCCCGCTGGACGACCCTGGCCTCGGCCTGGCTGGGCATGGCGCGGCTGCCCGCCCTGGCCGGCGAGCGGGACGACCGGGACAAGGTCCTCGCCCCGCTGGGCCCCGAGCTCGAGCGCCCGACGGTGCCGGTCGAGCGGCGGCGCGTCCTGGAGGTGCTGGCCGCCGTCAAGCCGGGCAGCGCCGCGACACCGGAGAGCGTGACCGCCCGCCTCGTCTGGTCCGCCCCCCGTCGCGGCGGCCGGCTGCGCGACCTCGTGCACCGGTGGACCCTGACGGAGGCGGAGGCGCTCGGGCTGACCGGACGCGGCGGGCTGTCCGGCTCGGCGCGCGCGCTCCTCGCGGGCGACGAGCGCGAGGCGGGTCGGCTGCTCGCCGACCACCTGCCCGACCCGCTCGACCACGTCCTGGTCCAGCCGGACCTCACCGTCGTCGCGCCCGGTCCGCTGGAGCGCACCCTCGCCCAGGAGCTCGCGCTGACCGCCGACGTCGAGTCCACCGGCGGGGCGACCGTCTACCGGGTGAGCGAGACCTCGGTGCGCCGGGCGCTCGACGCGGGCCGCAGCGCCAGCGACCTGCACGAGCTGTTCCGCACCCGGTCCCGCACCCCGGTCCCCCAGTCGCTGACCTACCTGGTGGACGACGTCGCGCGCCGGCACGGCCGGATGCGGGTCGGCGTCGCCAGCACCTACGTGCGCTGCGACGACGAGACGCTGCTGTCGGAGGTGCTGGCCGCCAAGCGCGCCAGCCCGCTGCGGCTGCGCCGGCTCGCGCCGACGGTGCTGGTCAGCACCAGTCCGCTGGACCAGGTGCTCGAGCTGCTGCGCAGCGCCGGCTACGCGCCCGCCGCAGAGGCGCCGGACGGAGCGCTGCTGCTGGCCCGCCCCGAGGCCCGCCGCACCGCACTGCGCCAGCGACCGCACCGGCACAGCGAGGCGGCGATGACCGAGGAGCACGCCGCGCTGTCCGTGACCGCCCTGCGCGCCGGCGACCTCGCCGCCCGCGCGGCCCGTCGCGCCCCGGTCACCACCACCCGCTCGACCACCGCGGACACGCTGGCCTTCCTGCAGTCCGCCGCCCGCGAGCGGCGCCAGGTGTGGCTCGGCTACGTGGACGCCCAGGGGCGGGCCACCTCACGGGTGGTGGAGCCGCGCGGCGTCGAGGGCGGCTTCGTTTCCGCCTGGGACCACCTGCGCCAGGAGGACCGCACCTTCGCCCTGCACCGCGTGACGGGGGTGGCGGACGTGGAGGAGGGGCAGGACCCCTCACATGGCTGAGAACCCGGTGAACCCCGACGCGAACGAGATCGGCCAGACCTACGCCGACGAGCCCGTGACGCTGGGACGTGCCGGGGGCGAGAAGAAGCGGCTGAACGCCGCTGTCGTCGCCTGCCTGGTCGCGCTCGCGCTGATCGTCCTGGCCGCGGTCGTCAGCCTGCTCTGAGGAGCTGCGCGACCCCGCGGGATCAGACCCACGCCGCCCGGCGTTGCACTCTCTTGTGGTGAACCCTCCCGACGGCCCGCTCATCGTCCAGTCCGACAAGACCCTCCTGCTGGAGGTGGACCACCCGCTGGCTGCCGAGTGCCGGATGGCGATCGCGCCGTTCGCCGAGCTGGAGCGCTCGCCGGAGCACGTGCACACCTACCGCCTCACGCCGCTCGGCCTCTGGAACGCCCGCGCGGCCGGCCACGACGCCGAGCAGGTCGTCGACGCGCTGGTCCGCTTCAGCCGCTACGCCGTCCCGCACGC
>JAOPWK010000288.1 GCA_025965735.1 Frankiales bacterium | reverse complement strand
CGGTAGACCTCGGTGTGCCCGCGCTGGCGGCCGAAGCCCTGCACCTCGCTGACCGTCATGCCCTGCACGCCGAGCGCCTCCAGCGCGCTCTTGACGTCGTCGAGCTTGAACGGCTTCACGACTGCGGTCACGAGCCTCACTCCGACACCTCGCCCTTCGCTCCGGCAGCGGCACGCGGCCTGCGCCCCTGCGTCGCGGAGCCGCGACCACAGCCTCCGCTCATCAGATGGCCTCCACTCCGCGTTCGCCGGTCCGGACCCGGACGACGTCGTCCACCGGGGTGCTCCAGACCTTGCCATCGCCGATCGCACCGGTCTGCGCCGACTTCGCGATGACCTCCAGCACGTCGGCCGCGTCCGCGTCGTCGACCAGCACCTCCACGCGCACCTTCGGCACGAACGACACGGTGTACTCCGCGCCGCGGTAGACCTCGGTGTGCCCGCGCTGCCGGCCGAAGCCCTGCACCTCGCTGACCGTCATGCCCTGCACGCCGAAGGCCTCGAGGGCGGTCTTGACGTCGTCGAGCTTGAACGGCTTGAGGATCCCGGTGACGAGCCTCATGAGGACACCTCGACGCCCGACGGGCGGGTGGCGGTGGCCGCGCCGGGAAGGCCCGTCCCGCCGCCGCCGATGCCGCCGCCGATCTCGTACGCCGTCTCGGCGTGCGTGCTCTGGTCGATCCCGGTGATCTCCTCCTCCTCGGAGACGCGGATCCCCATGACGGCCTTGAGGATCAGCGCGATGACCAGCGTGACGACGAAGGAGTACGCCAGGACCGCGGCGGCTGCCACGGCCTGCGTGCCGAGCAGGCCCAGGCTCCCGCCGTCCAGCAGGCTGTCGGTGAGGGTGTGCGTCTGGTCGCCGACGATGCCGATCATCAGCGTGCCGACGAGGCCGCCGACCAGGTGGACGCCGACGACGTCGAGCGCGTCGTCGTAGCCGAGCCGGTGCTTGAACGTCACGGCCAGAGCGCAGACGATGCCGGCGACCACGCCGATGGCGATCGCCCCGTACGCGTTGACGAAGCCGCAGGCCGGCGTGATGGCGACCAGCCCGGCCACCGCTCCGGAGGCGGCGCCCAGGGTGGTCATGTGGCCGTCGCGCAGCTTCTCGACGAGCAGCCAGCCGAGGATCGCAGCGCCCGTGGCCACCTGCGTGTTGACCAGCACCAGGCCGGAGTACGCCGTGGAGCCGAGCGTGGAGCCCACGTTGAAGCCGAACCAGCCGAACCACAGCAGGCCGGTGCCGAGCATCACGAACGGCAGGTTGTGCGGGCGCATCGGCTCCTTGCCGAACCCGCGGCGCTTGCCGAGCACGAGGATCAGCGCGAGGGCGGCCGCACCGGCGTTGATGTGCACCGCCGTGCCGCCCGCGAGGTCGAAGGCGCCCAGGCGGTTGACGATCCAGCCTCCGGTCTCCGCCGCGAAGAAGCCGTTCGCGAAGCCGGCGGCCTCACCGCCCTCCTCGGCCACGCCGAACGCGAAGACCCAGTGTGCGACGGGGAAGTAGACCAGCGTCACCCAGAGCGCGATGAAGGCCAGCCAGCTGCCGAACTTCATGCGGTCCGCCACCGCGCCGCTGATGAGGGCGACGGTGATGATGGCGAACATCATCTGGAAACCGGCGAACACCATGTCGGGCAGCGCGTAGGTGTTGATGACCCCCTCGGCGCCGGCTTCGACCGCGCCGAAGGTCGCGTTGTTGGTCAGGTCGGACAGCCCGAGAAGGCCGCTGCTGAAGCCGATCAGCCCGCCCTTGTCCTCGCCGAAAGTCAGGGCGTAGCCGTACAGGACCCACAGCACGCTCACGACGGCGATGGCGCTGAAGCTCATCATCATCATGTTGAGGACGCTCTTGCTCCGACTCATGCCGCCGTAGAAGAACGCCAGACCGGGCGTCATGAGCAGCACCAGGAAGGCGCACACCATGACGAAGCCGGCGTTGGCACCGTCGATCATTTCGGGATCCATGCTTCTCCTCCGTTGCGGGGCTTGCGGAGGAACCCTCGTCGCGGCGTGTTTCGCATGCGGTGCAGCAGGTGTTTCGCGACCGTGACAGTCCGGCGCTGCGTGTTTCGCCGACGTGAACTTCCCTAGCCTGCTGGCATGAGCCGCTGGCTGCAGGAGACGGGTGGTACTCGAGGCACGTCGTACGACCAGGCGTTCCGCGACCTGGCCGCCTCGGGCGTGGACGTGCACGGCGAGGCGGCGTACGTCGCCGCGCTGGTGCCGCCGGGCAGCCGGGTGCTGGACGCCGGCTGCGGGACCGGCCGCGTCGCCATCGAGTTGGCGGCGCGCGGCTACGAGGTTTCCGGCGTCGACAGCGACGCCTCGATGCTGGACGTCGCGCGGGCAGCCGCGCCCGGCCTGCCCTGGCACCTCGCCGATCTCGTCGCGTACGAAGGTGACGGCTCGTACGACCTGGTCGTCGCCGCAGGCAACGTCATGATCTTCCTCGAGCCGGGCACCGGCCCGGAGGTCGTGCGGCGGCTCGCGGCAGCGCTGCGGCCGGACGGGCTGCTCGTCAGCGGCTGGCGCACCGACGAGCTGGGGGTCGAGGAGTACGACGCCTGGTCCGCAGCGGCCGGTCTTTCACCCGTCGCGCGGCACGCGACGTGGCAGGGGGCACCGCTGGAGCCGGGCTCCGACTGGTGCGTGTCGGTCGACCGCCGCTAGAGCGCTGCCTCGTCACCGAGCAGGGCGTCCGCGAACGCCTCGGGCTCGAACGGCGCCAGGTCGTCCGGCCCCTCGCCCAGCCCGATGAGCTTGACCGGGATGCCGAGCTCCCGCTGCACGGCGATGACGATGCCGCCCTTGGCGGTGCCGTCCAGCTTGGTGAGCACGATGCCCGTGACCGTGACGGCCTCGGTGAAGACGCGGGCCTGCACGACGCCGTTCTGGCCGGTGGTGGCGTCCAGGACGAGCAGCGTCTCGTCCACGGGCCCGTGCTTCTCGATGACTCGCTTGACCTTGCCGAGCTCGTCCATGAGGCCGGTCTTGGTGTGCAGGCGGCCGGCCGTGTCGATCAGCACCGTGTCGACCTTGAGCTCCTTGCCCTTGGCGACGGCGTCGAAGGCGACGCTGGCCGGGTCGCCGCCCTCGGGGCCGCGCACGGTGCTGGCGCCGACCCGCTCGCCCCAGGTCTGCAGCTGGTCGGCGGCGGCGGCGCGGAAGGTGTCAGCCGCGCCGAGGACGACCGAGCGGCCGTCAGCCACGAGCACGCGCGCGAGCTTGCCGCAGGTGGTGGTCTTGCCGGTGCCGTTGACGCCGACGACGAGCACCACGGCGGGCGAGCCGTCCGGGTGCGGCATCGTCTGCAGGGTGCGGTCGACGTCCGCGCCGATCGCGGTGACGAGCTCCTCGCGCAGCATCGGACGCAGCTCGGACACGGTCCGGACGCCGTCGACCCGGACCCGGGTGCGCAGCCGCTGGACGAGCTCTGTGGTCGCGGCGACGCCCATGTCGGCGCCGAGCAGCGTGTCCTCGACCTCCTCCCAGGTGTCCTCGTCGAGGTTGTCGCGGGACAGCAGCGCGAACAGCCCGCGGCCGAGGGTGCTCTGGCTGCGGGCCAGCCGGGAGCGCAGCCGGGTGAGCCGTCCTGCGCTCGGCTCCGGCACGTCGAGCGGACGGCCGACGCTCTCGGTGTCCGACGGCAGCACGGCCACGTCGTCCGGCAACTCGACCACCGCGACGAGGCGCTTCGGCGTGTCCCGCGGGACCTCCGCGTCGTCGCCCGTGCCCGGCCGGTAGTCGACGCCGGGCTTCGGCGCGGGGCGCGGCGCGCTCCTGCGGCCGCCTTTCCCGCTGACGAACGCGACGACGGCGACGACCGTCAGGACCAGGACGGCGACCAGCAGGCCGATGAGCTCGATCACGGCTCGTGTCTACCAGCGGCGCCCCGCCGATCATGCAGTTGTGGCACGCGGCCCACGCTCAGCGGGCGTGCCACAACTGCCTGATCGGCGACGAGGTCAGGCGGGCTCGCGCTCGCGCAGGCGCTGGCTGACCACGGCCGAGATGCCGTCGCCGCGCATCGTCACGCCGTACAGCGCGTCGGCGATCTCCATCGTCCGCTTCTGGTGCGTGATGACGATGAGCTGGCTGGCCTCGCGCAGGCCCTCCAGGAGCTGGAGCAGCCGGCCGAGGTTGCGGTCGTCGAGTGCGGCCTCCACCTCGTCCATCACGTAGAACGGCGAGGGGCGCGCGCGGAAGATGGCGACCAGCAGGGCGATCGCGGTCAGCGACCGCTCGCCGCCGGACAGCAGCGACAGGCGGCTGACCTTCTTGCCGGCCGGGCGGGCGAGCACCTCGATGCCGGTGGTCAGCAGGTCGTCCGGGTCGGTCAGCACGAGCTTGCCCTCGCCGCCGGGGAACAGCGTCGCGAAGACGTGCACGAACTCGCGCTGGGTGTCGGCGAAGGCGGCGGCGAACACGTCGTGGATGCGCTCGTCGACGTCCTTGACGATGTCCAGCAGGTCGCGACGGGTGGCCCGCAGGTCCTCCAGCTGGGTCGACAGGAAGGCCGAGCGCTCCTCGAGCGCGGCGTACTCCTCCAGCGCCAGCGGGTTGACCTTCCCGAGCAGGGCCAGCGCCCGCTCGGCGGTGGCGGCGCGCTTCTCCTGCGCGACGCGGTCGTACGGGACGGGGTCGGCGTCCTCGTCCACCGTGCCGTCCTCCAGCACGACGGGCACGCGCACCGAGGGGCCGTACTCCGCCACGAGCTGCTCGAGCGGGACGCCCCACTCGCTGACCGCCCGCTCCTCGAGCTGCTCGATGCGCAGGCGCTGCTCGGCCCGGGCGACCTCGTCGCGGTGCACGACATCGGTCAGCCGCTCGAGGTCGGCGGACAGCTCGCGGGTGCGGGAGCGCAGCGCGAGCAGCTCTCCCTCGGTGACCGACCGCGCCGCCGCGGCAGCCTCCCGTTCGGCCGCCGCCGCGGACAGCGAGACCGAGATGCGGGCCAGCGCCTCCTGCGCTCCCCGCACGACGGCTGCGGCCACGACGGCGCCGCGGGAGCGGGAGGCGCGCAGGGCGACGAGGCGCTCGCGGGCGGCTCGCTCCTGACGCGCGGAGCGCTCCAGCGACTCGGCCCGGCCGGCCA
>JAOPWK010000276.1 GCA_025965735.1 Frankiales bacterium | reverse complement strand
CGCCGTCGCAGCGCCAGCGGCCAGCAGCGAGCCGCCGCCGGTGGCCGGCAGCTGCCCGTTCGCCGGACGGGGCGGGCGCTCCTCGCGGACGGCCGGCGTCGGCCCGACCACCCGCGGCAGCGGGAAGGGCGCCTTGACCAGCAGCTCGATGTTGCGGTCCTCGACCTTGCCGCGCCGGGCGTCGCTGCGGTCCTGCCAGTCGTTGGCCGCCAGCTCGCGGGACAGCGACGCGAGCGCCTTGGAGGAGCCGAGGCTGCCGCCGTACGACAGCGGGGCGTCGGCGTCGATCAGCGTCCCGAAGATCGAGATCGTGCCGTCGCCGTTGTCGAGCAGCTCCACGAGCCGCGCCTGGGTCGGCCAGTCGACGTGCGAGGCGGTGTTGACCTCCCAGAAGCCGCCGCCGCCCTCGCGCAGGTAGGGCGTCACGCGGTTGACGTGGGTGTGGCCGTTGACCCACAGCACGACGTTCGGGAACTCCAGCAGCAGCGCGGCGACTGCCGGACCGAGCACGCGCGGCCCGACCTCCTCGGGGCCGGGGATCTGGTTGGTCATGCTGGCGACCGTGTGGTGGCTGAACACCACGACCAGCCGGTCGCGGCCGGGTCCGGTCGCCTCCTCGAGCCGTGCGCGCAGCCAGGCGAACTGCGCCTCGTCCAGCGAGCCGCTGGACTCGCCGTTCGGGTTCACCGAGTCCAGGACGATGCCGCGCACCTGCGGCGTCGGGTCGAAGACGTAGTACGCGGTGCCGTTGGCGACGTTCTCGGAGGTGAAGCCGTGACCGAGCGGGGTGCCGCCGGTGGTGAAATGCTCGGTGACGCTCTCGGTCCGGGTGATGACCTTGCGCTTGGGGTCCGCGGTCACCTGGCGCACCGGCGCGGTCGCCAGAGAGGCGAGCACGGTCGGGTCGGCGCCGGTGAGCCCGCGCTGCAGGTCGTCCGGGGACACGCCGGCCGGCAGGCCCACGATCTTGACCGGGCCCTCCGCGACCTGCGTCAGCTGGAACGACCGCGGGAAGTTGCCCTGCACCAGGCCGTCGTGGTTGCCGTAGCAGGAGTACCAGGGGAACGACAGGCCCACCGGCGTGAACGGCCGGGTGGCCGCCTCGAGCAGGCCCTTGACGACCGGGAAGCCGTGCAGCCGGCGCGCGTTGTCGTCCTCCTTGCCCTCGGGCGTGCCGTCCGGGTGCCAGTAGTGGACGTCGTAGGAGGTCGGCTCCTGGTCGTGCACGCCCTCGAAGCGGTCGGTCGCGCCGCTGTTCGGCGTGAACGGCGTGCCGTCCAGCACGTCGATGCTCCAGCGCAGCTCGTTGAGCTGGGCGTTGTCGGTGTTGTCGCCGGTGCAGACGGCGAAGTCGAAGCTGCGCCGCCCCACCGGGCCGGCACCGACCCGCTCGACCGCGCTCACGATGCTGTCCGACACCTGCGGGGTGAGGAACTCCTGCGGGCGGTAGGCCGAGCTGAAGATCAGCGGCTCGCCGGGCCCGTCGTTGTAGCGGTCGGTGAACTCCACCCGGGCCGGCGACTGCGCGTCGATGACGTGGATGTCGGTGAGGTGCACGAACGACAGCACGGCGGTACGCCGCGCCTCGCGGCCGCGCTGGGCCGTCGTCCCGAGCTCGTCGCGCACCGCGTGCGGCTCGCCCGGCCCGCTGACCAGCCGGACGTACCCCTGGTCGTTGACCGCGCTGCCGCGCACCACGGTGCTGTCCAGGGTGGTGCCCTCGGCGACCGGCACAGGGGCAGCGGCGTGAGCACGCCGGGCCGGGTGCGCCTGCAGGCCGGTGAAGGCGGCCGCACCGAGAGCGGCACCCTTGAGGACGGTGCGGCGGTCGGGCTGCGACGGATACGCATCTGACATGCAGCACAGCGTCCCACCTCGGGGAGCCTGGCGTGGCCGACCCACGTAGGATCGTCGGACCCGGGGCGCACGCACCGGCACGCCCGGCCGCTGCGCGGCAGGCGCAGGGACGATCGCCGGCTCGGCCGGCACCCGGAGGGGGCATGGCGGAGCGCGAGGGCACCACCACGACGGTCGGCACCGACACCGGGTCTGTCCTGGGCGGGGCCGGTCGCGACGTCGTCGTGCTGCGGCTCCCCGCCGCCGGTGCCTACCTGTCGGTGCTGCGCACCGCCACGGCGAGCCTGGCCTCGCGCCTGGACTTCACGATCGACGACATCGAGGACCTCCGGATCGCGGTCGACGAGGCCTGCGCGATGCTCCTCACCCAGGCGATGGCCGGGGCCGACCTCGAGTGCCGCTTCGAGCTGACCGCCGACGCGATCGACGTCGCGGTCAGCGTCCTCACCCTCGACGGCCAGGAGCCGTCCCGCGACACGTTCGCCTGGACGGTGCTGACCGCCCTCGCCGGCGAGGTCGACAGCTCCGTCGACGCGGACAACAAGGTCACCCTCGTCCTGCACAAGCGCAAGGCAGACGACCTGTGACCGAGGCGACCGGCGTCAGCGAGGGCGCCGTGGCCCCCGCACAGCCCGGTGCTCCCGACGACGAGCTGCTGCCCGTGCCGGCCGACGCCGACGCGCTGCCCGACCTGGACGCCCCGGCACCGGAGCTCGAGGTCGCGCCGCTCAGCGCGCGCGCCGAGCGCACCGCCGCCGACCGCGCCAAGGCGCGCGAGATGTTCCAGCGGCTGACCGACCTGCCCGAGGACGACCCCTCCCGCACCCGCCTGCGCGAGCAGCTGGTCGAGGCGCACCTGCCGCTGGTGGAGTACCTGGCCCGCCGGTTCCGCAACCGCGGCGAGCCGCTCGACGACCTCGTCCAGGTCGCGACGATCGGCCTCATCAAGTCCGTCGACCGGTTCGACCTCGAGCGCGGCGTGGAGTTCTCCACCTACGCCACGCCGACCATCGTCGGCGAGATCAAGCGGCACTTCCGCGACAAGGGCTGGGCGATCCGCGTGCCCCGCCGCCTGCAGGAGCTCAAGCTCAGCCTGACCAAGGCCACCAGCGAGCTGTCGCAGAAGAACGGCCGCTCCCCCACGGTCGCCGAGCTCGCCCAGCACCTCGGCATGACCGAGGAGGAGATCCTCGAGGGCCTGGAGTCGGCGAACGCCTACTCCGCGGTGAGCCTGGACGCGCCCGACGGCGGCGACGACGACTCGCCGGCCGTGGCCGACTCGCTCGGGATGATGGACGACGCGCTCGAGGGCGTGGAGTACCGCGAGAGCCTCAAGCCGCTGCTCGAGCAGCTGCCGGCGCGCGAGAAGAAGATCCTCATGCTGCGCTTCTTCGGCAACATGACGCAGTCGCAGATCGCCGCCGAGCTGGGCATCAGCCAGATGCACGTCTCGCGCCTGCTGGCCCGCACGCTGGCCCAGCTGCGCACGCGCCTGCTGGTCGAGGAGTAGAAGAGCTACTCCAGACCGCGGTACGCCAGCCGCGCCTCGGGCGTGGCCAGCAGGTAGAGCACGGCTCCCGCGAGCAGCAGCACCGGCACGGCGGCGTACCAGACACGCCCCTGCACGAGGCCGACCCCCACCGGCAGGGCCAGCAGCTGCAGCACGACCGCGGGCGAGCGGGCCCAGCCGGCCACCCGGTGCAGGCCGCGAGCCACGAGCAGCACCAGCACGCCGGCCAGCACGGTGAAGCCCGCCTCCAGCAGCGTGGCCGTCCGGTCGAAGGGCTCGCCGACGATGCCCGCGATCCCGTAGCCGAGCCCCAGGACCGCCAGTGCGGCCCCCTCGAGCCCGACCACGAAGGCGGCGCGGCTCACGGCTGTCGACACGGTTGGGCAGGCTAGCGGCGGATAACCTGGAGGACATGCGCGCGCTCCTGGTGGTCAACCCGAAGGCCACGGCGACGACGCCGCGGATGCGCGACGTGCTCACCCACGCGCTGTCCAGCGAGGTGAAGCTCGACGTGGTCGAGACGCAGGCCCGCGGCCACGCCACCTCGCTGGCGCGCGAGGCCGTGACCGACGGGCTGGACGTCGTGGTGGCGCTCGGGGGCGACGGCACGGTCAACGAGGTCGTGAACGGCCTGCTGGCCGACGGCCCCGGCTCAGGCCTGCCGGCGCTGGCCGTGGTGCCCGGCGGGAACGCCAACGTCTTCGCCCGGGCGCTGGACATGCCGGCCGCCCCGGTCGACGCCACCAGCCAGCTGCTGGACGCACTGCGCGAGGGCCGCCGCCGGACCGTGGGCCTCGGCCAGGTCGACGAGCGCTGGTTCACCTTCTGCGCCGGCCTCGGCCTGGACGCCGAGGTGGTGCGGCGGGTCGAGCGCAAGCGCGCGGACGGCCGCAAGGCCACGCCGGCGCTCTACGTCCGGCAGGGCTTCACCCAGTTCCTGCTGCACAGCCGCCGCAGCCGCCCGGCCATCACGGTGCACGCCGACGGCCGCGAGCCCGAGCAGATCGGTCTCGCGCTGGTGTGCAACAGCGACCCGTGGACCTACCTCGGCCCGCGGCCCGTGCGGCCCTGCCCGCAGGCCCGCTTCGAGCTCGGGCTCGACCTGTTCGGCCTGCGCTCCCTGGGCACCGTCACGACCCTGCGCCACCTGCGCCAGATCCTGTCGACCCGTCCGAAGCCCCGCGGCCGGGCCGTCCTGTCGCTGCACGACACCGACGGCTTCCGCCTCACCAGCGAGCGCCCGATGGCCCTGCAGGTCGACGGCGACGACCTCGGAGACCGGACAGAAGTCGTGTTCCGGGCAGTACCGCACGCGCTCGACGTCGTCGTCTGAAAAAGGGTCCGGCAGAGAGGTTTAGCGGCCCCCTGAGGGGGAGTCCCCGCCTCGTTGTTCCCGACGTGATGAACACCTCATGGATAGAACCGCATCGCGTTCGGTCAACGCTTGCCCTCCTTGCACTGCCGGTGCAAGGGTGAAACAGAACCGCGACTGACGCGCGAGGGTGCGCAGCCGCAGACCCAAAGGAGTTGACCGGATGGACTGGCGCCACCACGCGCTCTGCCGTGACGAGGACCCGGAGCTGTTCTTCCCGATCGGCACCACCGGTCCCGCCGCCACCCAGGTGGAGCAGGCCAAGGTCGTCTGCCGTCGCTGTCCCGCCGTCGAGCCGTGCCTGACCTGGGCGCTGGAGACCGGACAGGACGCCGGCGTCTGGGGCGGCACCAGCGAGGACGAGCGTCGCGCGCTCAAGCGCACCAGCGCCCGCGCGGGCGTCCGCACCGCCTGATCCTCGTGCCCGCGGAGCGCTGGGTGCGCCCGCCGGTCGTGGCCCGCGAGGCGCCCCCGGCCTGGGTCGCGCTCTGGCGCTTCCGGCTGGTCGCGCTGCTCGTGCTCGCGCTGCTGGTGCTGGTCGCCGTGCTGGTCTTCCGCCAGGTCACCGGCGCGAACGCGCAGGACCCTGGCATCGACGCGCTCCCCTTCGACGCGCTAGACCTGCTGCTCCAGCGGCACGCGTAGCAGCGCGCGGGTCCCGCCCGCCGGCACCGGCTCCACCAGCAGGCTCCCCCGCAGCTCGCCCTCCACCAGCGTGCGCACGATCCGCAGGCCCAGCCGCGGCGTGCTGTCCAGGTCGAAACCGGCCGGCAGGCCCGCGCCCTCGTCGGCCACCTGCACCACCAGCGAACCCGCCTCCCGGGCGGCACTCACCTCGACGACGCCGCTGGCGGGCGACGGGTAGGCGTGCTCCACCGCGTTCTGCACCAGCTCGGTGAGCACCATGGCCAGCGCCGTCGCCACCTCCGCCGGCAGCTGCCCGAAGGTCCCGCTCCGGCGCACCTGCACCTCGGACTCCGGCGCGGCCACCTCGGCGCACATCGCCAGCACCCGGTCCGCCACCTCGTCGAAGGGCACCTCGCCCTCGAGGGTCTGCGACAGCGTCTCGTGCACGATCGCGATCGAGCCCACCCGGCGCACCGACGCCTCCCGCGCCGCCCGCGCCTGCGGCGACTCCACCCGGCGGGCCTGCAGGCGCAGCAGCGCCGCCACCGTCTGCAGGTTGTTCTTCACGCGGTGGTGGATCTCGCGGATGGTGGCGTCCTTGCCCAGGATCTGCCGGTCCCGGCGGCGCAGCTCGGTGACGTCCCGCACGAGCACCAGCGCACCGCGGCGCTCGCCGCCGGGGTCCAGCGGCAGCGCCCGCAGCAGCACGGTGGCTCCCTGCGCCTCGACCTCGGACTCGCGCGGCTCGCCGAAGCGCAGGACCGCCGCGAGCGCCGCCGAGCCTCGAGGCTCGTCCAGGACGCCCGGCTCGGCCGACAGCAGGGCGATGTTGACGCCGAGGTGGGCGCCCAACAGGTCTCCCTCGACGCCGAGCCGCCGGAACGCCGAGAGCG
>JAOPWK010000268.1 GCA_025965735.1 Frankiales bacterium | reverse complement strand
GCTGCCGCGGGTGGTGCGCTCCCGGCCACGGGCGCGACGTCGGCCCTGGCGCTGCTGGCCGTGCTGGCGCTGCTCGGCACCGCTCTGCTCGTGCGCAGGCAGCGCGCCGCGCGCTGAGTCAGCCGCTCCGCGGGAGGGAAGGCGAGCCGCATGGCGATCACCCGACGGCTCATGCAGGGCGTCACCCCGCGGCAGGTCTTCGACGTCCTGCGGGACGGCCGCAGCTACCAGAACTGGGTCGTGGGCACCCGCGCCATCCGCGACGTGGACGCGGGGTGGCCGGCGCCTGGCACCCGGCTGCACTACACGGTCGGCCGCTGGCCGCTGCGCAAGGACGACGTCACCACCTCGCTGTCGTACGAGCCGGACACCCGCCTCGAGCTGGAGGCGCGCGCGTGGCCGGCCGGGACTGCCGGGATCGTGCTGCGCGCCGAGCCGGTCGAGGCAGGCACTCAGTTCTCCATCGACGAGGCACCGCGTCGCGGCCCCGCCCGGCTGATCCACCCGGCGGCGGCCGCGCTCATCAAACTCCGCAACGTCGAGACGCTGCGGCGCCTCGAGGCGCAGGTGCGGCTGCGCTGACTGAGCCGGGCCCTGAGCGGGAAGACCCGTGACATGACCTCCACGCACGGTGACGCCACACCGCCCGTCCCCGTGGAGCTGCCCCAGGACCGCACCGCGGCGTCCGTCGCGCGCGCCCGCACCCGCACCGTGCTCGGCAACTGGCGGATGCCCGGGCTGCTCGACCCGCTGCTGCTCGTCGTCTCCGAGCTGGTCGGCAACGCCGTCCGGCACGGACGTCCGCCGGTCGCGATGCTCCTGCGCCGCACCGCCCGTGGCGTGCGCGTCGAGGTGCACGACGAGGCCACGACGGCGCCGAGGAGGGCCGCAGGTCTTCCGGCCGACAGCGCCGAGTCCGGCCGCGGCAGCTTCCTCGTCGACGCGGTCTCGGACGAGACCGGGGTCGAGCAGATCCCCGGCGACGGCAAGGTCGTGTGGGCGACGGTCACCGACGACACGGAGCAACCTGCCTGACCGGGTGACGCGCAGCGGCTGCTGCGGCTTAGTGTTCATCCATGCCACGCGCCGAGGTGACCCTGCCGGGGGCGACGAGCAGCGTGCCGGCGGCGCGTCGCTTCGTCGAGTCGGTCCTCACGTCCTGGGGTGAGCCCGACGCCGCCTGGAACGCCGCCCTGTGCGTCAGCGAGCTGGCGGGCAACTGCGCGCTGCACGCCCGCACCGCGTTCACGATCAGCGTCCTGCTCGAGGGCGGGGTCGTGCGGATCGAGGTGCGGGACGGCTCGCAGCGCGTCCCCGCCCAGCGCGCCTACGACACCGGCGCCACGACGGGCCGAGGCCTGCGGCTGGTCGGGGAGTACGCGACCAGCTGGGGCGTCGACACCAACGCCACCGGCAAGACCGTCTGGGTGCTGCTTGACCTGGCCGCCGACGCCGGCCGGGTCGACGAGGACGGTGACGACGAGGCGGCCGTCGACGCCCTGCTGGCGGCCTTCGGCGACGACGACGAGGCGAGCGACGGTCGGGTCCTGCACGACTGGCCGGCGGCGGCGTGACCGGCCCCTCGCGGCTGGCCGAGGTCGTCCTGCTCCAGCTCCCGGTCCCGCTCTGGAGCCGGTCCCAGCAGCTGTTCGACGAGCTGATGCGCGAGTTCGCCCTCGCGACCTCGCAGGCCGACGACGGCGACGACCACCACGTGCCCGCCAAGCTCACCCGGCTGATCGACGACCTGCAGGCCCGCTTCGGCGGCGGCTCCTCCGAGCAGGAGGACCAGCTGCACGGCGCGGCCGCCGCGGGGCAGGAGGTCATCGACCGCCTCGTCTTCACGGTGCCGGTCGAGGCGGGGCCCGCCACGGTCGAGCTGGGCGACATGATGGACGCCGCCGACCAGTACTGCCGCGAGGGTCGCCACCTGCTCACGCTGGCTGCGCCGGAGGAGGTCGTCGCCTTCCGGCACTGGTACCTCGCCGAGTTCGCCCGGCAGATCGCGGGTCGGGCGCCCGTCCCGTGGCCGGAGCACGACGGCGTGTGGCCGCCGGTCGTCGCCTAGCTCAGAGCACCCGCACCGCGAGTAGCGCGATGTCGTCGTCGCCCTGCTCGCCCAGTCGGTCCAGCAGCAGGTCGCACAGCTCGTCCAGCCCTGCTCCGGACAGCTCGGCCACGACCTCGGCCAGGCGGTCCACGCCCTCGTCGATGCTCGCCTCCCGGCGCTCCACCAGGCCGTCGGTGTAGAGCAGCAGGGTCGCCCCGGCCGCGAGCACATGGTCGTGGTCCACGCGTGCCGTCCCCGCGTCCAAGCCGAGGAGCAGGTCGGCCTCCGTGCGCAGCACGTGCACCGTTCCGTCCGGCTCGAGCACGAGTGGCGGCGGGTGGCCGGCGTTGCTCCAGCGCAGCAGCCGGGTCCCGTCGGCGCACGGGAGCAGCCGCGCGAAGACGGCGGTGGCCAACGACGCCACGGCCAGGTCGCGCAGCGCACGGTCCAGCGCCGACAGCACCTTGGCAGGGGGCTCGCCGAGCGTGTACGCGATGCCGCGGAGCAGGTTGCGCACCTGGCCCATCACGGCCGCGGCGTCCCGGTCATGGCCGGCCACGTCCCCGATGGCGACCGCGGGCACGCCGTCGCTGGTGAAGAAGGCGTCGTACCAGTCGCCGCCGACCTGCGCCTCCTGCGCGGCCGGCCGGTAGCGCACGGCGATGGCGAGCCCCTCGGGCTGCGGCGGGTCGGTGAGCAGGCTGCGCTGCAGCGTCTCCGACATCCGCTGCGCCGCAGCCGCGGCCCGTCGCTCGGCCTGCCGGACCTGGATCCGCTCCAGGCCCTGCGCGCACTGCGCCGCCAGCGCGTCCAGCACCTCGAGCTCCTCCGGGGAGAAGGTGCGCTTCTCCACCCAGCCGACGGACAGCGAGCCCAGTACGCCGGCGTCGGTGCGCAGCGGCAGCGACGCCCACGCGCGGCAGCCCGTCACCTCGTACACCTCGAGCATCTCCGGCGTCGCGGACGCCGGCTCCAGGTCGCCGGTGAGGTACCGCTCGCCGGTCGCCGCCACGACCGAGGCCGGCAGTGGCCCGTCCAGCGGGAGCTCGGCGAACTGGCGGTGCGCCTGCTCGCCCAACGAGTCGGTGATGGCCAGCTGCAGGACGGGGCCCTCGCGGACCGCGACCGCCCCGCCGTCGGCGCCGAGGGCGACCAGGCCGCGCTCGAAGATGACGTCGGTCAGCTGCTCGACCGTCTGCGCACTGGTCAGCTGCAGGGCCACCTCCGCCAGGCTGCCGAGCCGGCGGTCCGCCCGCACCCGGGCCTGCTCCGCCTCCTGCAGCTCCTGGCCGCGGGCGAACAGGTCCGCCTCGACCTCCTGCACCTTGCGCTGCCACTGCTCCCCGCTGCGCCGGGCGTCGTCGCCGCGCTCGCGCTCCTTGACGTACTCGGTGATGTCCTCGGCGCGCTGCAGGATCAGCGTCGTCCGCCCCTGCTCGTCCAGCACCGGCACGCTGATGAGCGACCAGTAGCGCTCGATGAGCCCGCCGGTGGCCGGGTCGGGGATGTCGTACTTCTGGACGGGCATCGTGTCCGGCTTGCCGGTGTCGCGGGCCCGCTCGAAGGACAGCTGGATGCGGGAGACGCCGCTCGGGTCCATCGCGTCGGGCGTGGGCGGGAACGCCTCGAACACCGGCTGGCCGAGCAGCTCCTCCCGGGTGCGCCCGACGCTGGCGAGGTAGGCGTCGTTGGCCCCGCAGATGACGAGGTCCGGCGTCATGACGAGGTACGGGGTGGGCAGGGCGGCAAACAGTGCTGCGTAGTCCACCTTGCCCCCGTCACCCCCGAGCGCCGCCCCGTCGCGTCGCTGTTCGGCGTGGAGTCTCGCAGACGGCGCCTCCTAGGCTGGGCGGAACGACCACGTACGAGAGGACCAGCGTGACCGCGGCCGACGAGCCCACGACCTTCGCCGACCTCGCCCTGCGCGAGGAGCTGGTCGGCGCGCTGGCGAGCCTGGGGTACGAGGAGCCGACGCCGATCCAGCGCGAGGCGATCCCGCCGCTGCTCGAGGGGCGCGACCTGCTCGGGCAGGCGGCGACGGGCACGGGCAAGACAGCCGCGTTCGCGCTGCCGCTGCTGCACGCGCTGGAGAAGCGCGGTCGCGGCAGCGCTCCCGTGGCGCTGGTGCTGGCCCCGACGCGCGAGCTGGCGATGCAGGTCAGCGAGGCGACGCACAAGTACGGCCGTGACCTCGGCGCGCGGGTGCTGCCGGTGTACGGCGGGCAGCCGATCGGCCGCCAGCTGCGCGAGCTCGAGCGCGGTGTCGACATCGTCGTGGGCACGCCTGGTCGGGTCATCGACCACATCAACCGCGGCACGCTGAAGCTCTCCGAGGTGCGCACCGTCGTCCTCGACGAGGCCGACGAGATGCTCGACATGGGCTTCGCCGAGGACATCGAGGCGATCCTCGAAGCCGCGCCCGGAGAGCGGCAGACGGTGCTGTTCAGCGCCACCATGCCGCCGCGGGTCGACAAGATCGCCCGCCGGCACCTGCGCAACCCGGTGCGCATCGAGATCCAGCGCGAGCAGACGCCGACCGGCGAGGCGCCACAGGTGCGGCAGAGCGCGTACGTCGTGGCGCGCCCGCACAAGCCGGCTGCGCTCGGTCGCGTCCTGGACGTCGAGGCGCCCGAGGCGGCCATCGTCTTCTGCCGCACACGCGAGGAGGTCGACTCCCTCACCGAGACGCTCAACGGGCGCGGCTACCGGGCCGAGGCGCTGCACGGCGGGCTGAGCCAGGAGCAGCGCGACAAGGTGATGGGCCGGCTGCGCGGGCGCACCGCCGACCTGCTCGTGGCCACCGACGTCGCTGCGCGCGGCCTGGACGTCGACCACCTGACGCACGTCGTGAACTACAACGTGCCGTCCGCCCCGGAGGCCTACGTCCACCGCATCGGCCGAGTCGGGCGAGCGGGCCGCGAGGGCGTCGCCATCACACTCGCCGAGCCGCGCGAGCACCGGATGCTCAAGACGATCGAGCGGGCCACCGGGCAGAAGATCGTGGTCGAGAAGGTGCCGACCGTCGCGGACCTGCAGGCCCGGCGGATGGAGCTCACCCGGGTGGCGCTGCACGAGGCGCTCATCGAGGACCAGTTCGAGAGCTACCGCGTCGTGCTGGACGCGCTCACCGACGAGTACGACGTCGTGCAGGTCGCCCTGGCGGCGATCAAGCTGGCGCACGAGGCGACGACCGGCCCCGCCGGCGAGGACGCCGAGGACATCCCGACCGCCGCGCCACGGCCGGAGACGTCGTACTCCGACGGACCGGCGGCCAAGCGGGGCGGCGCCGAGCGGCCGGTGCGCAAGAGCCGCCCCGACGCCGCCCGGGTCTTCATCGGGCTCGGCCGCGCGGCCGGGCTGCGGCCGCAGGACGTCGTCGGCGCCATCACCGGCGAGTCCAGCCTGTCCGGCCGGGACATCGGGTCGATCGAGATCTCGGACCGCTTCGCGCTGGTCGAGGTGCCGTCCGCGGCCGCGGACGAGGTGGTGCAGGCCCTGCGCAAGACCAAGATCAAGGGCCGCAAGGCGACGGTCCGGCTGGACCAGGGGCCGACCCGCTAGACGTGCTGCGGGTCGCCGTCGCGCTGCGCCGGCAGCACGAGCAGCCCGTCGCCCTCGAGCAGGACCGCGCCGTTGCACAGCAGCGCGTAGCCGCAGTCCTGCAGGTGCTCCGAGACGATCCGCGCGGCGGCGGCGTCAGGGGCGGAGGAGCTCGGGCAGGTGGGGGTGTGGGGGCACATCGTGGTCCTGGGCCTTCTGCCGGTCGTCGTCGCCGGCGCGTCGTCTGTGCCTGGTGCAACGCCCGCCCCGGCTGGCCTCTTCCGGATCCCGGTGGCGCAAGGCCGTAGTTTGCTCCGGTGACCTCTCCCTCGTACTGCGCCCCCTGCATCGCCGACCTCGCCCTCGTGCGCGAGGCCGTGACCACCGTCGCGGGCACCTCGTCCTGCATGGCCCACGCGGTCCTGCTCACCCACTCCTCCGACGACCCGGGTCGTCGCCGCCAGCGCCTGGACGCCCTGCGCGACCTGGCCAACGGCAAGGCGGAGACGGCCGACCCGTCGGAGCAGGCCAAGCTCGAGCTGCTCGTGCAGGAGTACGGCCTGGCCGGCGCGATGGACATGGGCGGGCCGGCCCGTCGGGCACCGCAGCCGCAGCGCCAGGCCGGCCAGCACGGTCAGCACGGGCAGCCCAGCGCGCCGGGGGAGGGGCGCAAGTCCCGCCGCGGCCGTCCGCGTCCGGGCGACCGCCCCGAGGGCGAGCGCGGTCCCCGTGGTGAGGGCCGTGGTGAGGGTCGTGGTGAGCGGCGTCCCGGTGCCGGCGAGACCGTGCCCGTGACCGCCGCGCCCGGCCCGGCCGGCGAGGGCGCTCCCGTGGAGGCGGTCGAGCCGTCCGCCCCTTCGTCTTCCGAGGCGCCGTCCGCGCCGTCGTCCGAGCAGTCGTCGGCTCCGGAGCAGACGACGCCGCTGGCTCCGCAGCCGGCGCCGGAGCAGTCGCCGGCCG
>JAOPWK010000241.1 GCA_025965735.1 Frankiales bacterium | reverse complement strand
CTCCGGCCGCAGCCCCGAGGCCGCCGGCACCTGCGTCCGCACCGCCGGCAGCGCCCACGCCCACCCTCGCCAGCACGGGTGCGGCTCCGCTCGCCGGTGCTGCCGTCGCCGCCCTCGCGGCTGCCGGGCTGCTGCGAGGCCGGGGGCGGGCCTGAACCGGGTTGACCGTCTGAGCGCCGGCTGCCTACGCTGACCAGGTGACATCAGCCGTGGTCGATGAGTCGCTCGACCTCCTCACGCTGCTGGCCGACCCAGCGCGCCGCCGCATCGTGGGGCTGCTGGCCGCCGAGCAGCTGTGCACGTGCCACCTCGTCGAGGAGCTCGGCATGAAGCAGCCGGTCGTCTCGCACCACCTGCGCGCTCTGCGCGAGGCGGGCGTGGTGGAGGGCAGCCCGTGCGGCCGCTTCACCTACTACCGGCTGCGCCCGGGGGCGCTCGACCGTGCGGCGGCCGCCCTCGTCGGGCTGGCGACGGCGACCCACAGCGAGCCGCCGCGGCGGCCGTGCTGAACCGGCCGGCCCTGCCCCGCCGCCTGCTCGCCGAGCTGCTCGGCACCGCCGGGCTGGTGGCGGTGGTCGTCGGCTCGGGCATCGCCGCGAGCCGCTTGAGCCCGGACGACGCCGGCCTGCAGCTGCTCGAGAACGCCGTCGCCACAGGCCTCGGGCTGTTCGTGCTCATCCTGGTCTTCGGCCCCGTCAGCGGGGCGCACTTCAACCCGGTCGTGTCGCTCGCCGACGCGGTGCTCGGCCGCTTCCCCAGGCGCGACGTGCTGCCGTACGTGCTCGCCCAGTGCACGGGCGGCGTTCTGGGCGCCGTGCTGGCGAACCTCATGTTCGACCTGGCGCCGGTCAACCTGTCCGGGACCGAGCGCAGCGGCGGAGGGCTCTGGCTGTCGGAGGTGACGGCCACGACCTTCCTGCTGCTGGTCGTCTTCTGCTTGGCGCGCTCCGGGTTGGCCGGCTCGTCGCCCGCGCTCACCGCCGGCGCCGTCGGCGCGTACATCGGTGCGGCGTACTTCTTCACCAGCTCGACCAGCTTCGCGAACCCTGCCGTCACGCTCGGCCGCGTCTTCAGCGACACCTTCGCCGGCATCTCGCCGGCCAGTGCGCCTGGCTTCGTGCTTGCGCAGCTCGTCGGGTTCCTCGTCGCCGTGGGCCTGGTGCACGTCCTTTACCCCGTCCCCGTGCAGGACGACGTCCTCGTCAGGAGCCAGCCGTGAGCCGTCCGCAGGTCCTCGTCGCGTGCGTCAAGAACGCCGGCCGGTCGGTGGCCGCCAAGCTGCTGCTGGAGCACTACGGCGCCGGGCTCGTCGACGTGCGCTCCGCCGGCAGCGAGCCGGGTGACACGATCCACGCCGAGGTCGCGGCGGTGCTCCAGGAGCGCGGGCTGGACACCAGCCGCGAGGTCCCGAAGCTGCTGACCGCCGAGGTGGTCCAGGAGTCGGACGTCGTCGTGACGATGGGCTGCGGACAGACCTGCCCGGTCTTCCCCGGCAAGCGGTACCTGGACTGGGCGACCGAGGACCCCAACGGGCAGCGGGTCGAGGTGGTGCGCCGGATCGTCGACGACATCGACGCGCGCGTGCGGGTACTGCTGGCCGAGCTGGTGCCCGGTGCCGAGCTGCCGGCAGCGCCTACGCGCTGAGCGAGCGCAGGCGCTCGCGCGCCTTGCGCTGCGCGATCACCGGGATGAAGCCCCGGATGGGCGCGCCCTCGAACTCCTGCAGGATGTCGGCGAGCCGAGCCGCCACCTCGTCCTCGGTCAGACGCCCCGAGAACTCCGACACCAGCGCTGCACGCGCGGCCTCGAGCTGACGCTGCTCGTCCTGGATCCCCATGCCGCACAGGCTGCTCGTCCTTCGTGAACGGCAGGTGAACACCGGCACGCGGTCGTGCGACGGATCAGCCGAAGCGGCCGGTGATGTAGTCCTCGGTGCGCTTCTCGCCCGGGTTCGTGAAGATGCGGGCGGTGTCGTCGATCTCGACCAGCTTGCCCGGCTTGCCCGTTCCCTCGATGGTGAAGAAGCCGGTCCGGTCCGACACGCGCGCCGCCTGCTGCATGTTGTGGGTCACGATGACGATCGTGTAGTCGGCCTTCAGCTCCTCCATCAGGTCCTCGATGGCGAGGGTGGAGATGGGGTCCAGCGCCGAGCACGGCTCGTCCATCAGCAGCACCTCGGGCTTGACCGCGATGGCACGGGCGATGCACAGCCGCTGCTGCTGCCCGCCGGACAGGCCGGCCCCGGGGCGGTCCAGGCGGTCCTTGACCTCGTTCCAGAGGTTGGCGCCCTTGAGCGAGGTCTCGACCACCTCGTCGGTCGTGCTCTTCGACACCCGCCCGTTGAGCTTCAGCCCGGCGACGACGTTCTCGTAGATGGACATCGTGGGGAACGGGTTCGGCCGCTGGAAGACCATCCCGACCTTGCGGCGCACGTCGACGGGGTCGACGCCCGGGGCGTACACGTCGTCGTCGTCCAGCAGGATCTGCCCCTCGACGCGGGCGCCGGGGATGACCTCGTGCATGCGGTTGATCTTCCGCAGCTAGGTAGACTTCCCGCAGCAGGACGGACCGATGAACGCGGTGATGGCGTTCGCCTCGATGACCAGCGAGAGGTCGTCGATCGCGTGGAACTTGCCGTAGTAGGCGTTCACGTGGTCGAGGGTGATGCGCTTGGCCACGGAGGACCTCTCGGGACGGGGGTGCAGCAGGTCGAGCGTACGGGCCGCGGGCCTGCGGAACGCCTTCCGGGCAGGGGCTTCGCGCGCTCTTGCGCGGCGGTTCACCTGCTGTTCACCTGCTGCCTCGCACGCGCCGTTCGCGCAACGTTCACCTGCGGCCGCCCGCTGCTTCACCTGGGCTGCCTAGCGTCGCTGGCGTCCGCCGGTGCCGCCTCATCCAGCCGGGACGCGCATCCCCGAGAAAGGGACCACCTTGACGCTCCACCGCACCCGCCGCCTCGCGGCCGTGCTCGCCGCCGGCTCGTTCGCCCTGACCGGCTGCTACTCCGACGCAGGACAGGGCAACGTCGCCACTGCCGACGAGGGCCTGAGCGGCGCGCTCGCCGGCGCCGGCTCGAGCGCCCAGTCCGCGGCCATGCAGACGTGGATCGCCGGCTTCCAGGGCAGCAACCCCGACGTCACCGTCAACTACGACCCGGTCGGCTCCGGCGGAGGTCGCGAGCAGTTCGCCGAGGGCGGCGTCGACTTCGCCGGCAGCGACCGCGCCATGAAGCCCGAGGAGATCACCGAGGCGGCCAAGCGCTGCCCCGGCGGCACGGTGGTGAACCTGCCGCTGTACATCAGCCCGATCGCGGTCGCGTTCAACCTCGAGGGCGTGGACCAGCTCAACCTCAGGCCGGCCACGATCGCCAAGATCTTCAACCAGAAGATCCAGAAGTGGAACGACCCGGCGCTCGCCGCCGACAATCCGGACACGAAGCTGCCCGACCTGGCGATCACCCCCGTGAACCGCCAGGACGACTCCGGCACCACGGAGAACTTCACCGACTACCTCGCGGCCACGGCAGGCGCGGACTGGCCGTACGAGCCGGACGGCGTCTTCCCGGTCAAGGGCGGCGAGGCGGCCAACGGCACCTCCGGTGTCATCCAGGCCATCCAGGCCGGCAACGGCGCGATCGGCTACGCCGACGCGAGCCAGGTCGGCGAGCTGGGCGTCGTCGCTGTCGGCGTGGGTGAGGAGTTCGTGACGTACTCGCCCGAGGCCGCCGCGGCCGTGGTCGAGGCCTCGCCGCGGGAGGAGGGCCGCGAGGAGGGCGACGTCGTCGTCGAGCTCGAGCGGGACACGGTTGAGGGCGATCAGTACCCGGTCGTGCTGGTCAGCTACAGCCTGGCGTGCACCACCTACGAGGACCCGAAGAAGGGCGAGCTGGTCAAGGCGTTCCTGGCCTACGTCGCCAGCGAGCGCGGTCAGCAGGCTGCGGCCGGTGCCGCCGGCTCCGCGCCCATCTCCGCCGCTCTGCGCACCGAGGTGCTGGCCTCCATCGAGAGGATCGGCAGCGCCTAGCCTGACGGCGCCTTCGCTCCACGGGCGGCCACCCCTTCGCGGGTGGTCGCCCGGACGCACGTCCTGACCCTGCGAGAGGAAACGGTGAGCAGACCGCCGACGACCGGCACATCGATCACGCCGCCCGCGCAGGGCCGGCGCGGCAGCTCGGCGCAGCGCCTCGGCGACCGCGTCTTCTCCGGCCTGTCCACCGCCTCGGGCGTCCTCATCCTCGTGGTCCTCGCCGCGGTCACGCTCTTCCTCGTCACCGAGTCCTTGCCTGCGCTGACGGCCGCGCGTGAGGACGTGATCGGCGGCGAGGGCTTCCTGCGCTACCTCGGCCCGCTGGTGTTCGGCACCCTGCTCGCCGCCGTCCTCGCCCTGCTGTTCGCGGTGCCCCTGTCGATCGGCATCGCGCTGTTCATCAGCCACTACGCGCCGCGCCGGCTCGCCCGCACGCTCGGCTACGTCGTCGACCTGCTGGCCGCGATCCCCAGCGTCGTCTACGGCATCTGGGGTGCGCTCGTGCTCGCGCCCTACCTCGTCCCGACGTACCGGTGGCTGGCCGAGCACCTGGGCTTCATCCCGCTGTTCGCCGGACCCGCCTCCTCGACCGGCCGCACGATCCTCACCGCCGGGCTGGTCCTCTCGGTGATGATCCTGCCGATCATGTCGGCCATCAACCGCGAGGTCTTCCTGCAGACGCCCAAGCTGCACGAGGAGGCGTCGCTGGCGCTCGGCGCCACGCGCTGGGAGATGATCCGGATGACGGTCCTGCCGTACGCCCGCTCCGGCATCGTCAGCGGCGCGATGCTGGGCCTCGGCCGCGCGCTCGGCGAGACGATCGCCGTGCTGCTCGTGCTGTCCGCCTCCAGCGCGGTCACGGCGAACCTCATCGGCCAGTCCAACCCGTCGACGATCCCGGCCAACATCGCCGCGCAGTTCCCCGAGGCCTCGGGGCTCGACGTCAACGTGCTCATCGCCACCGGCCTGGTGCTGTTCGCCATCACGTTCGCGGTGAACTTCGCCGCCCGCGCCGTGCTCGCCCGCCGCGCCGACTTCGACGGTGCGGCCGGATGAGCACCGCCGCCTCCCGGCCACTGCCGCGCTGGGCGCCCGTC
>JAOPWK010000237.1 GCA_025965735.1 Frankiales bacterium | reverse complement strand
CCGCCGCCCGTCCCGCAGCTCCCCGCCCGCCCCGTCGCGTCGCGATGGGCCGGCCGCGGGTCCGCCTGCGCGGCGGGCTGCTCGCCGTCCTGGTGATGCTGTCGCTGATCGGCGGCCGGCTGGTGTGGCTGCAGGGCTTCCAGGCCGAGGCGTACGCCTCCGAGGCCACCAAGCAGCGCCTCTCGACCGTGAAGCTGGCCGCCCCGCGCGGCTCGATCAGCGACCGCAACGGCCAGGTGCTCGCGCTGTCGGTCGACGCCCGCGCGGTCTACGCCGAGCCGCGCACCATCGCCAAGGCCAACTGCCCGCCCGGCGCCAAGACGCCCTGCGAGCCCACGACGATCGCGGCCGCGCTCGCCCCGGTGCTGGGGCTGCCGGCAGAGGAGATCGAGAGCAAGCTCGTCCTGAGCCCGAAGGCCACCGGCGCCACCTGCTCCAAGACCGAGATGCTCGGCTGCAAGGGCTTCGCCTACCTCGCTCGAGGGCTCGAGGCGGAGAAGGCCAACGAGGTCCGCGCCCTCGGGCTGGTCGGCATCGGCACGGTCGCCGAGCCGCGCCGCGTCGCTCCCGGCGGGCAGCTGGGCGCGAACGTCCTCGGCTTCACCACGGTCGAGGGCGCGGGCACCGCCGGCGTCGAGGACCAGTTCGACAGCGTGCTGGCCGGCAAGGACGGCAAGCGCATCGCCGAGGTCGACGGCGGCGGCCGCATCATCCCCAACGGCTACACCAGCACCGTCGACCCGGAGCCCGGCCGCGACGTGCAGCTGACGATCGACCGCGACCTGCAGTGGTTCGCCCAGAAGGTGCTCGCCGACAAGATCGCCGAGGCGGACGCCGAGAGCGGCAGCGCCACGCTCATGGACGTGACGACCGGCGAGATCCTCGCCCTGGTCTCCGTCCCGACCTTCGACGCCAACGAGCCGGGCAAGGCCGACGCCTCGATCCGCGGCAACCGCGCGGTCAGCGACGTCTTCGAGCCGGGCTCCATCGGCAAGGTCATCACCGCCGCGGCCGCGCTCGAGCAGGGCGTGCTGACACCCGACTCGATCATGCCGGTGGCCGACAAGATCCGGGTGTCCAACAAGACCTTCAGCGACAGCCACAGCCACCCGGTCGAGCAGATGACCTTCACCGGCGTCCTGGTGGAGTCCAGCAACGTCGGCACGATCATGGCCGCGCAGAAGGTCGGCGGGCCCAAGCTGCACGAGATGCTCACCCGCTTCGGGATCGGCGCCAAGACCGGCGTCGAGCTGCCGGCCGAGAGCCGCGGCATCCTGCGCGACGAGAAGGACGAGTGGTCGGGCACCGACTACGGCACCCACCCGATCGGTCAGGGCTACAGCGTCAACGGCGTCCAGATGGCCTCGGTGTACGCCACTGTCGCCAACGGCGGCGTGCGGGTGAAGCCGACGATCCTCAAGGGCCTGCGCAACGCCGACGGCACGCCCCGCACGATCGACAAGACCGAGCCCCAGCGCGTCATCAGCCAGCAGGTCGCCGACCAGCTGCGCGGGATGCTCGAGGGCGTGACCAACGAGGGCGGCACCGCCGTCACCGCCGCCATCCCCGGCTACCGCGTCGCGGGCAAGACCGGCACCGCCCGGCGCGTGGTCGACGGCCGGTACGACGGCAGCTACACCGCCAGCTTCGTCGGCTTCGCCCCGGCCGACGCGCCGCGGCTGGTGCTCTCGGTGTCGGTGCAGGCGCCGCGCAACGGCTACTACGGCGGCGCGGTCGCCGGCCCCGTCTTCAGCGACATCATGAAGTTCGCGCTTCGCAGCATGCAGGTCCCGCCGACCGGCGCGCCCTCGCCGAAGCTGCGGCTGCGCGCGTCGGACTAGATGTCCATCCTGCGACCGGCCGAACCGGTGCCCCGGCCGCTGGCCGGGCTGCTGGAGCACGTGCCGGGCCTGCGCCCGGACCGCGCGGTCGAGGGCGTCGTCCTGACCGGCTGCACCCTGGACTCCCGCGCCGTCCAGCCCGGTGACCTCTACGCCGCCCTGCCCGGGGCCCGCGCGCACGGGGCCGACTTCACGCAGCAGGCCGCGCAGGCCGGTGCGGCCGCGGTGCTCACGGACCAGGCCGGCGCCGGCCGCGCCGCGTCGTACGGCATCCCTGTCCTGGTCGCCGACGACCCGCGCGGCG
This sequence comes from Frankiales bacterium, assembly GCA_025965735.1. Classification (GTDB taxonomy): domain Bacteria; phylum Actinomycetota; class Actinomycetes; order Mycobacteriales; family SCTD01; genus SCTD01. Next base: position 6,203 of record JAOPWK010000237.1, on the reverse strand, counting down.
TCCTGGGCCGGGCGGCGCGCTGGGTCTTCGGCGAGCCGAGCAAGGACCTGATGGTGATCGGCGTGACCGGCACCAACGGCAAGACGACGACGGCGTTCCTGCTCGAGGCGGGCCTGCGCGCCGGCGGCCACCGCACCGGCCTGCTGGGCACCGTGCTGACCCGCATCGGCGACGAGGTGGTGCCCAGCGTCCGCACCACGCCCGAGGCGCCCGACCTGCAGGCGCTGCTCGCCGTCATGCGCGAGCGCGACACCACGGCCGTGGCGATGGAGGTCAGCAGCCATGCGCTGTCGCTGGGGCGGGTGGACGGCGTGGTGTTCGACGTCGCCGTCTTCACCAACCTGTCCCAGGACCACCTGGACTTCCACGCCACGATGGAGGAGTACGAGGCCGCCAAGGCGTCGCTGTTCACCCCCGAGCGGGCGCGCCACGCGGTGATCAACTGCGACGACGCGGCCGGCCGGCGGATCGCCCGCGACAGCACCATCCCGCGGGTGACGTTCGGCGAGGACTGCGACTGGCGGGCCCGCGAGGTCGACCTGCGTCCCGACGGCAGCCGCTTCCGGCTGATCGGCCCGGACGTCGACGTGCAGGCCTCGGTGCAGCTGCCCGGGGCGTTCAACGTCGCCAACGCCGTCGCTGCCCTGGCCGCCCTCGTCGCCGCGGGCGTGCCGGTCGAGGACGCGGTGCGCGGGGTGGCCGAGCTGCCCGGCGTCCCGGGCCGGATGGAGCGCGTCGACGCCGGCCAGCCGTACCTCGCCGTCGTCGACTACGCCCACACCCCGGACGCCGTCGAGCGGCTGCTCGACGCCGTGCGGGCCGTGACGCCCGGTCGCGTCATCGGCCTGCTGGGCTGCGGCGGCGATCGCGACCGGCTCAAGCGGCCGGAGATGGGCCGCGCGCTCGGGGCCGGCTGCGACGTCGCCATCCTCACCAGCGACAACCCCCGCAGCGAGGACCCGCACGCGATCCTGGCGGAGATGGCAGCCGGCGCGCCCGACGCGCTGCGCGAGGTGGACCGGCGCGCCGCGATCGCGCTCGCGGTGTCGTTGGCCGGACCGGGCGACGCCGTCGTGGTGGCCGGCAAGGGCCACGAGACCGGCCAGGAGGCGGACGGGGTGGTGACCCCCTTCGACGACCGGCTGGTGCTGCGTGAGGTGATGGGGGCGTGACCGCACCGCACCTCGTGGGGGACCCCGCGTGATCCCGCTCGACCTCGCCGACCTCGCCCACGTCCTGTCCACCACGGCACCGGTGGACGCCCGCGTCACCGCGGACGTCGAGGTGGACAGCCGCCTCGTGCAGCCCGGCGGGCTGTTCGTCGCGCTGCCGGGGGAGCGGGTCGACGGCCACGACCACGCCGCGGCCGCGGTGCGGGCCGGCGCCGTCGCCGCCGTGACCGCGCGGACTCTCGAGGGCGTGCCGTGCCTGGTCGTCGCCGACCCGCTGGCCGCGCTGCAGGCGCTGGCCTCGTACGTCCACGCGCTCGACCCGGAGCCGCTGACGATCGGCGTCACCGGCAGCAGCGGCAAGACCTCCACCAAGGACCTGCTGGCCCAGGTGCTGGCCGGGTTCGGCCCGACGCTGGCCCCGCAGGGCTCGTTCAACAACGAGCTCGGCCTGCCGCTGACCGCGCTGCGGCGTACGGCCGACACCCGCTACGCCGCGCTGGAGTACTCCGCCCGCGGGGTCGGCCACATCGCCTACCTGTGCGGGATCGTCCAGCCGCACGTCGCGGTGGTCCTGAACGTCGGGTCGGCGCACCTCGGCGAGTTCGGCAGCCGCGAGGGGATCGCCCGCGCCAAGGGTGAGCTGGTCGAGGCGGCCCGCACCCGCGCCGTCCTGAACGCCGACGACCCGCTCGTGCTCGGCATGCGCAGCCGCACGGACCGGCCGGTCACCACCTTCGGCACCTCGGCCGGCGCCGACGTCGTGGCCGAGGACATCCGGCTCGACGACCTCGGCCGGGCGCGCTTCCGGGTGCGGGGCGAGCAGGTCCGGCTGCAGCTCGTCGGGGAGCACCACGTCTCGAACGCGCTGGCCGTGCTGGCCGCCGTGCTCGGCGACGTGACGGACGACGTGGCGCGGGTGGCGGCGCTGCTGTCGGACGCCAGGCCGGTGAGCCGCTGGCGCATGGAGGTCACCGAACGCGCGGACGGCGTGACCGTCGTCAACGACGCCTACAACGCCAACCCCGAGTCGATGCGCGCCGCCCTCAAGGCCCTGGCCGTCATGAGCGCCGGCAAGAGCCGCCGCACCATCGCGGTCCTCGGCCCGATGGCCGAGCTCGGGGACGACGCGACGGAGGCGCACCAGGCGCTCGGCCGCTTCCTCGTGCGCCTCGACATCGGGCAGCTCGTCGTGGTGGGCGAGGACGCCGGCGGCATCCACGCGGGCGCGGTCCTCGAGGGCTCGTGGGGCGGGGAGTCGGTGCACGTCCCGGACGTGGCCGCCGCTGTCGCGCTGCTGCGCGAGGAGCTGCGGCCCGGGGACGTGGTGCTGGTGAAGGCGTCACGTTCGGCCGGTCTCGAGCGCGTCGCTGCAGCCGTCCTGGAGGACGGGCTGGGAGACTCACCTCCCGTGGAGCCGCAGCGGTGAGGTCCGTCCTGATCGCCGCGATGACGGCGCTCATCGTCTCGCTGCTGTGCACGCCTGCCGTCGTCCGGCTCTTCCGCCGGCGCGGCTACGGCCAGGAGATCCGCGAGGACGGTCCGAGCAGCCACGCCACCAAGCGCGGCACGCCGACCATGGGCGGCGCCGTCATCATCGCGGCCACCCTCATCGGGTACGCCGTGGCGCACCTTGCCGTGATCAACCAGCCGGGACGAGGCCCCACGGCCAGCGGCCTGCTCGTGCTCGGGCTGATGACCGGGCTCGGGCTGGTGGGCTTCCTCGACGACTTCATCAAGATCCGCAAGCAGCGCTCGCTCGGGCTCAACGCCGCGTCGAAGTTCATCGGGCAGTTCGTCGTCGGCATCGCCTTCGCGGTCGGCGCCCTGCAGTTCAAGAACCCGGCCGGGCTGACCCCGGCCTCCACGCAGCTGTCCTTCGTGCGCGACTACGCGGCCATCAGCCTCGGGACCATCGGCTTCCTGATCTTCGCGTACGTGATCATCACGGCGACGTCCAACGCCGTGAACCTCACCGACGGGCTGGACGGGCTGGCAGCCGGCTCCTCGATCATGGTCTTCGGCGCGTACGTCGCCATCGGCTTCTGGCAGTTCCGCAACTCCTGCGTGCTGCAGCCGGACCTGGCCCAGTGCTACACCGCCCGCGACCCGCTGGACATCGCGCTGGTCGCCGCCGCCGCCATGGGCGCCTGCTTCGGCTTCCTGTGGTGGAACGCCTCCCCGGCCAAGATCTTCATGGGCGACACCGGCTCGCTGGCCATCGGCGGCGCGTTCGCCGGCATCGCGATCGTCACGCAGACCGAGCTGCTGCTCATCGTGCTCGGCGGCCTGTTCGTCATCGAGACGATCTCGGTGCTCATCCAGATCGGGGTCTTCAAGCTGACCCGCAAGCGGGTGTTCAACATGGCCCCGGTGCACCACCACTTCGAGCTGGCGGGCTGGGTCGAGAACACCGTCATCGTGCGCTTCTGGATCATCGCCGGGCTGGCCGTGGCGTTCGGCCTGGGCGTCTTCTACGCCGAGTACCTGTCCGCCGGCCCCTTGCGCTAGTGCACCTCCAGGGCCTGCCGGTCGTCGTTGCCGGCGCCGGGGTGAGCGGCGCGGCCGCGGCCCGGGTGCTGCGCGAGCGCGGTGCGCGGGTGACGGTCGTGGACGCGAGCCAGGAGCGGGCCGAGCCGCTGCGGGCGGACGGCTTCACCGTCGTCGCCGCCGACGAGCCCCCGGCCGGGACCGCGCTGGTCGTCACCAGCCCCGGCTGGCGGCCCGACTCGCCGCTGCTGGTGGCCGCGGCCGCCGCCGGGGTCGAGGTCATCGGCGAGGTCGAGCTCGCCTGGCGCATCAGGGGCCACGCGCCGTGGCTGGCCGTCACCGGCACCAACGGCAAGACCACGACGGTCCAGATGCTGGCCGCCATCCTCACCGCCGCCGGCCGCCGCACCGTGGCGGCGGGCAACGTCGGCCTGCCGCTCCTCGACGCCGTCCTGGAGCCGTACGACGTGCTGGCCGTCGAGCTGAGCAGCTTCCAGCTGCACTGGTCCTCCACCGTCCGCCCGCACACGGCCGTGGTGCTGAACCTCGCCCCGGACCACGTCGACTGGCACGGCTCGCTCGACGAGTACGCCGCCTCCAAGGGCAAGATCCACGGGCCCGGCACGGTGGCCGTCTACAACCGCGAGGACCGCGAGTCGGTGCGGCTGGCCGCCGCCGCCGACGGGCCGCGGGTGGGCTTCACCCTCGGCAGCCCGGCACCGGGCGAGCTGGGCGTGGTCGAGGACCTGCTGGTGGACCGGGCGTTCGCCGAGGTGCCGGGAGAGGCCACCGAGCTCGCCACGCTGGGCGACCTCACCGTGCCCGGCACCCACAACGTGGCCAACGCGCTGGCCGCCGCCGCGCTCGCCCGGTCGTACGGCGTCCCGGCCGGGGCGGTCCGGGACGGGCTGCGCGGCTTCACCCCGGACGCGCACCGCAACGCGCTGGTCGCCACGATCGGCGAGGTCGCGTGGGTGGACGACAGCAAGGCCACCAACCCGCACGCCGCCGCCGCCTCGCTGGCCGCCTACCGCTCGATCGTGTGGGTGGCAGGCGGCCTGCTCAAGGGCGCCGACGTCGACGACCTGGTGCGCCAGGCCGCGGACCGGCTTCGCGCGGTGGTGCTGCTCGGCACAGACAAGCAGCCGTTCCGCGAGGCGCTGCAGCGACACGCGCCGGATGTCCCCGTCGTGGAGGTCGAGCGGCTCGACACTGGCGCCATGCTCGACGTCGTCTCCGCCGCGCGCGGCCTGGCCCGCCCCGGTGACACGGTGCTGCTCGCGCCCGCGGCCGCCTCCATGGACTGCTTCCGCGACTACAAGCAGCGGGGCGCCCTGTTCGCCTCGGCGGTGACCGGATGACCGGGGTGTACGACGAGGACTTCGAGCCGCCGCCCGGCCTGCTGGCCCGGCCGCTCGCGAGCTACCACCTGCTGCTGGCCAGCACGCTGCTGCTGCTGGTGCTCGGCCTGGTGATGGTGTTCAGCGCCTCGAGCCTGCGGTCGTACGCCACCACCGGCTCGCTGTTCTCCACCGGCATCAAGCAGGGCACCTTCATCAGCCTCGGGCTGCCGCTGATGTTCGCGGCGTCCCGGATGCCGGTGCGCTTCTACCGGGCCTGCGCCTACCCGCTGCTCGTGGTGTCGCTGGCCCTGCTCGTCGCGGTGCTGTTCGTCGGCAAGTCGGTCAACGGCGCGACGTCGTGGATCCCGCTGCCGATGGGCTTCAACCTGCAGCCGGCCGAGCTCGCCAAGCTGGCGCTGGTGCTGTGGGGCGCGGACCTGCTGGTGCGCAAGCACAAGCTGCTCGACATCCGGATGCACCTGCTCGTCCCGCTCGTGCCGGTGGCCGGGCTCGTGCTCCTGCTCGTGATGCTCCAGCCCGACTTCGGCACCGCTGTCTCGATCGGCACCGTCGTCGTCGCGCTGCTGTGGGTCGTGGGCACTCCGATGCGCATCTTCGGCACCCTGGTCGGCACGCTGGTCACCGGCGGGGTCTTCCTCGCGGTGACGACGCCGCACAGGATGGAGCGCCTGCTGTCGTTCCGCGACCCGTTCGCCGATGCCGAGAACACCGGCTACCAGGCGGTGCAGGGCTTCTACGCCCTGAGCTCCGGCGGCTTCTTCGGCCTCGGCCTCGGGGCCAGCCGCGAGAAGTGGTCCGGCGGCCTGCCGGAGGCGCACACCGACTACGTCTTCGCGATCATCGGCGAGGAGCTCGGCCTGCTCGGGACGCTGACCGTCGTCGGCCTGTTCGCCGTCCTCATCTACGCCGGCATCCGCATCGCGCAGAACACCGACGACGCCTTCGTGCGCCTCGCCTCCTCCGGCGTCACCGCGTGGCTCGGCTGCCAGGCGATCATCAACATGGGCGCGGTCGTCGGCCTGCTCCCGATCACCGGCATCCCGCTGCCGCTGGTGTCCTTCGGCGGCTCCGCGCTGCTGGTCACGCTCGTCGCGATCGGCATGCTGCTGTCCTTCGCCCGGCTCGAGCCCGGCGCGGCCGCGGCGCTGGCCGCGGCGCCCACCCTGCGCGGCCGGCTGCG
>JAOPWK010000206.1 GCA_025965735.1 Frankiales bacterium | reverse complement strand
CTGCCTGCAGCGCGCGAAGTCGGAGCGACCCTGGCCGCGGCAGCGCCACCAGCTCCGCTGCTGCGCCTGCGGCCAGCCCCGCTGCCTGCTGGATCCGGCTCACGGCAGCGACAGCAGCTCGTCCAGGAGCACCCACCCGGCACCGCGAGAACCAGCACCGGCAAGCCCGTCCCAGCTCCACGCCGGCTCCGCCCGCACCAGGCCGTCGGCACCCCGCGCGAGGGCGCACACCTCGGCCACGCGCCGCTGCCCGTCCCGCCCGCGCACCAGGTGGACCGCCACCCGCAAGCCCGAGGCCAGCTGGCTGTGCAGCGCGTCCCGCCCGAGACCGGCCACCGCGGCCAGCGCCTCCAGGCGCGCCGGCACGTCGCGTGCGGAGTTCGCGTGCAGCGTCCCGCAGCCGCCCTCGTGCCCGGTGTTCAGCGCCGCGAGCAGGTCGACCACCTCGGCGCCGCGCACCTCGCCCACCACCACCCGGTCCGGCCGCATGCGCAGCGCCTGCCGCACGAGGTCCCGCAGCGTCACGGCCCCGGCGCCCTCGAGGTTCGGCGGGCGGGCCTCGAGCCGGACCACGTGCGGGTGCGCAGGCGCCAACTCGCCGGCGTCCTCGACCAGCAGCAGCCGGTCACCCATCGACACCAGTGACAGCAGGGCGGACAGCAGCGTCGTCTTCCCGGTGCCGGTGCCGCCGGTGACCAGGAAGGCGGCCCGCGACTCCACGAGCCGGGCCAGCAGCGCCGCCCCGTCCACCGGCACGGAGCCGGCCGCGACGAGCTCGTCCAGCGTGAACACCCGGGTGCGCGGCACGCGCAGCGACAGGCAGGTCCCGCCGGTGGCGATCGGCGGCAGCACCGCGTGCAGGCGCACGCCGTCGGCCAGCCGTGCGTCCACCCACGGCTGGGCGTCGTCCAGGCGCCGGCCGGTCGGCGCGGCCAGCCGCTGGGCCAGCCGTCGTACGGCCAGGTCGTCGGCGAACCGGACCGCCACCCGCTCCAGGCCGGACCCTCGGTCGACCCAGACGTCGTCGCAGGCGTTGACCAGCACGTCGGTCACCATCGGGTCGCGCAGCAGCGGCTCCAGCGGCCCGGCGCCGGTGATCTCGCTCTGCAGCAGGCGCAGCACCGGCAGCAGCTCGGCGTCCCCCCGCAGCGCACCGCCCTCGGCCCGCAGCGCAGCCGCCACGGCCGCGGCGGTCACAGGCGCACCGGAGGAGGCGACCCGCCGGCGCACCCGGTCCAGCAGTGCCGCGTCGAGGACGGTCACGCGGCGCGGCTCAGCGGCAGCAGGTCGTCGAGCAGCCGCGAGCAGGCCATCGACAGCGGGCCGCGGCCGCGCTGCGCCGGCGGGTCACCGTGCTCCAGCGCGACGTCGATCCCCGGCTCGGCCTTGAGCTCGGCGAGCAGCGGCAGCCCGAGCGCCTTGGCCACCTGGTCGCCGCCGAGGCCGGACGGTGACGGGCCGCGCGTCACCACGCGCAGGTCGACGCACAGGCTCCCGACGAGCGCGGCCACCCGCGAGGCGGCAGCAGCAGCGCGTACCTCGGTCGGCACCACCAGCACCGTGGTCGTGGCGGCCGCGAGCACCGCACGGCCGGCCTCGTCCAGGGAGCGGGGCAGGTCGACGACGACGAGCTCGTGCGCGCGCCGACCCGCCGACAGCACCGCCTCCAGCGCCTCGAGCGGCAGCGGATCCGTCCGGCCGCGGTCCCACGACAGGACCGACAGCCCCTGCATGCGCGGCAGCGCGCCGGACAGGGCAGCGGCAGGCACGCGTCCGCGGGTGGACAGCAGCCCCGGCCAGCGCAGCCCGCGATCCTGCTCGCCGCCGAAGACGAGGTCGATGCCGCCGCCGAGCGGGTCGCCGTCGACGAGCAGGGTGCTGCGGCCGGAGCGCGTGGCGGTGACGGCCAGGGCGCTGGCGAAGGTGGTCGCGCCCGCACCGCCCCGCCCGCCGAGCACGGCGACCAGCGTCCCGTCGTACCCGCCGTCCTCGGCCGCGTCGGCGAAGCGCTCGGTCAGCCACTGCTCGGAGTCGGGCAGGAACACCACCCGTGCCGCGCCGACCTCCACCGCGCGCTGCCAGATGCCGGCGTCGTCGAGGTCGTCGCCCAGCAGCACCACGTCTGCCCGGCGCGGCAGTCCCAGCCGGGCGCAGCTGTCGACGGCGTCCGCGGCCACGACGACGAAGGGCGCGGCCGACCAGGAGCGCCGCGCCGTACCGCCGTCGGTCGCCACCTCCAGCTCGGTGCCGGCTGTCGCGGCGAGGCGGAGCAGGTCGTCGAGCACGTCCGGGTCGGCAGTGACGACGAGGGAGCGAGCGGGCACGGCGGCCTCCGCGGGCGCGGGCGCCGTGCGGCTGCGGCGCGAGGAGGACAGCCCAGCAACCGAGCCAGAGCGCCACCAGCCGCGCGCCGCGATCTGTGGACACACCCCGGACACGCGGACGACCCCCGCCGGGGGGGGTGGCGGGGGTCGTCTCGCTAGGTCCGACTCCGGGGGGGGGTTGAGCCGGACCCGTACGTGGGACCGGCGAACCGGTCGACAGCGATGTCCCCGCGCGCCTGCGTGCGCAACCGTCGCCTCACCGCCACACCGCCCTACCCTGAGCCCGTGAGCGCCGCCGCCGCCTTCTTCGACCTCGACAAGACCGTCATCGCGAAGAGCAGCACGCTCGCCTTCAGCCGGCCCTTCTACAAGGGTGGCCTGGTCAACCGGCGGGCTGTGCTCAAGAGCTCGTTCGCGCAGTTCGTCTACCTCCTGCAGGGGGCGGACGAGGACTCGATGGACCGCATGCGCGACTACCTCAAGACGCTCTGCGCCGGGTGGCCGGTGGAGACGGTGAACGCGATCGTCGCCGAGACGCTGCACGAGCTCATCGACCCGATGGTCTACGCCGAGGCGGTGGCGCTCTTCGACGAGCACCACGCCGCCGGGCGCGACGTGGTCATCGTGAGCAGCAGCGGCGAGGAGGTCGTCGGGCCGATCGGCGAGATGCTCGGGGTCGACCACGTGGTCGCCACGCGCATGGTCGTGGAGGACGGCAAGTACACCGGCGAGATCGCCTTCTACGCCTACGGCGAGGGCAAGGCCGTCGCGATGCGCGAGCTGGCCGAGCAGCGCGGCTACGACCTCGCGCAGTGCTGGGCGTACAGCGACTCGTTCACCGACCGGCCGATGCTGGAGCTGGTCGGCAACCCGGTCGCGGTGAACCCCGACAAGCCGCTGCGCCGGTACGCCGCCGAGCAGGGCTGGCGGCTGCGGGAGTTCAAGCGGCCGGTCCGCGTACGGTCCCGCCGGGTGCCGGCGATCCCCGCGCCGCCCGGTCCTCCCGCGGCGTACGCCGCCGCGGCCGCAGGCGCGGTGGGCCTGCTGTGGTGGGCGGGTCGGCGGCGCTAGATCGCCGCAGTCCCAGCACAATTCGGGTCTTGCGCAGTGGTCGAGACAGGCGTACAACGTTCAGCACGGACCACCGCCAGCGGGCAGGCAAGACCTCCTCGACGGCGGTCCGTGCGCGAGAGCCAGGCACCCACGTGCGACCAGCCGCGAGAGGCACGTCGAGAGGACCCGCCGCCCTTCCGAGAGGATCGTCAGCACCCACAGGGAACCTCCCGACGGACAACCTGCACGCTTTGATCACCTGACGCCCGCGCATGGCGACGGCGGCCCTCCTCGGAGGGCCGCCGTTCCCGTTCCCTCAGGCCTGTCCGCGCTTGATGGCCTCGCAGACGGCGAGGCCCTCGCGGGCGCCGAGCGCGACGGCCTTGCAGCAGTGCACGAGCCACGTCGCCACGCCTTCCTCCCCGCCGGAGACGTAGGCACGCAGAGCGTCGCCGTACTCGTGGTGCATCTCGACGTGCCCGACCTCGGGCGCCGACACCGCCTTGGGGTCCAGGCCGCGGTCGACGAGCACGAGGCGGGCGGCGGCGCGGGCGACCAGCCCGTCGGCGGTGCCGAACGCCCGCAGCGCCATCAGCTCCCCGTGCACGACCGCCGCGACGATGACTGCGGGCGCCGAGGTGCCGCCGGTGAGCACGCGTGCCAGTCCATCGAGCCGGGCCGCCACCTCCAGCGGGTCCGGCGCCGGACCGAGCTCCACCGGGTCGTCGTACGGCGCGCCGGCGGGTCGGGGCCGGCCGAGGGCGTCGGCGTCCGGCACGACCTCGGAGGCGGCGAGCACGTGCAGCCGGGCGAGCGCCTGCCGCGGGCTGTGCCGCCACGGGACGAGCAGCTGGCCAAGGTCGGCGTGCAGGCGCACCGCTCCCTCCACCAGCCGCGCCGCCCGCTCGTCCTTGCTGGGGACGGTGACCGTGCCGCCGGCCATCAGCTGGCCGCGCAGCCGCTCCAGCTCGATGCCGGCACCCTCGAGCTGCGCCGACGCGCGCGCCCCGCGCAGGGCGCACTCCGCCGTGACCTCGGCCGAACCGCGGCGCAGGACGCGGTGCGAGAGCAGGCCGTCGATGGCGGTGCGCGACTCAGCCACCGCCGCCTCCACACCGGGCAGGGACAGCAGCGGCGCGAGCAGGTCGGTCACGTGCGCCGACGCTAGTCCGCGGGGCGGCGCTACGCGCTTGAGGCTCTTGGGGCCTAATGTGTGCTACGTCACGTTCGCACCGACGGCAGGAGCCGCGATGAGCGCGCACGACCGCACCGACACCCACGCAGGCGGGGGCGCGAGCTACGCAGAGGTGCAGGCAACCGAGGAGTTCCAGGGGCTGAAGCGGACGCTGCGGCGCTTCGTCTTCCCGGCCACCGTCGTCTTCCTGAGCTGGTACGTGCTGTACATCCTGCTGACCATCTACGCGCGCGACTTCATGTCGACCGAGGTCTTCGGCAACATCAACATCGCCTACCTGTTCGGGCTGTCGCAGTTCGTCTCGACGTTCCTCATCGCCTACGTCTACGCGAAGTACGCCGACAAGCACGTCGATCCGACGGCTGACGCGATCCGCCACCGCCTCGAGGGGACCCAGCCGTGAGCGCCCTTGCCTTCACCCCTGCAGTTGCCGCCGACACCGTCGACGGAGGTCAGCGCGCGCTGACCATCTCGCTGTTCGTCATCTTCGTGCTGGCCACGCTCGTCATCACCATCAAGGCCAGCAGGAACAACGCCACCGCGGCCGACTTCTACTCGGGCGGCCGCTCGCTCACCGGACCGCAGAACGGCGTCGCCATCGGAGGCGACTACATGTCGGCGGCCAGCTTCCTCGGCATCGCCGGCATCATCGCGTTGTCCGGCTACGACGGCTTCCTGTACTCCATCGGCTTCCTCGTCGCCTGGCTCGTCGCGCTGCTGCTCGTCGCGGAGCTGCTGCGCAACAGCGGCAAGTACACGATGGCCGACGTCCTGGCGTTCCGCATGAAGCAGCGGCCGGTGCGCGTAGCAGCCGGCATCTCGACCATCACCGTCTCGATCTTCTACCTGCTCGCGCAGATGGTCGGCGCCGGCGCGCTCGTGACGCTGCTGCTCGGCGTCACCAGCGACGCCGCGAAGAACATCACCATCCTCGCCGTCGGCGCGCTCATGATCTTCTACGTCACCGTCGGCGGCATGAAGGGCACCACCTGGGTGCAGATCATCAAGGCCGTCCTGCTCATGACCGGCACGACGCTCGTGACGATCCTGGTGATGGTGAAGTTCGGCGGCAGCGTCAGCGACCTGCTCGGCGAGGCGGCCGAGAAGAGCGGCAAGGGCGACGCGTTCCTGCAGCCCGGCGGCCGCTACGCCACCGAGGCCCAGGGCCTGGCCGGCAAGCTCGACCTGCTCAGCCTGGGCATCGCGCTGGTGCTCGGCACCGCCGGCCTGCCGCACATCCTCACGCGCTTCTACACGGTGCCGGACGCCAAGGCCGCGCGGAAGTCGGTGCTGTGGGCGATCGGCATCATCGGGTCCTTCTACCTGATGACGATCTGCCTGGGCTTCGGCGCCGCAGCCCTCGTCGGGCCGGAGGCCATCAAGGCGCAGAACCCTGCCGGCAACACCGCCGCTCCGCAGCTGGCGGAGGCGATCGGGCAGGACTTCTTCGGCGACATCGGCGGGACGATGCTGCTGGCCATCATCGCCGCAGTCGCCTTCGCGACGATCCTCGCGGTCGTGGCCGGCCTGACGCTGGCCAGCTCCAGCTCGTTCGCGCACGACATCTACGCCTCGGTCATCAAGCGCGGCGAGGCCTCGGAGAAGGACGAGGTGCGGGTCGCCCGCATCGCGGCGTTCGTGATCGGCGGCGTCTCGATCGTGCTGTCCATCTACGCGCAGAAGCTCAACGTGGCGTTCCTCGTCGCGCTGGCCTTCGCGGTGGCGGCGTCGGGCAACCTGCCGGCGATCCTGTACAGCCTGTTCTGGAAGCGCTTCAACACCGCCGGTGCGGTCAGCGCCATCTACGGCGGGCTCATCTCTGCCGTGGTGCTGGTCTTCTTCTCCCCCGTCGTCTCCGGCAAGGTCACGCCTGGCGTCGACGGCGCACCGGACGTGAGCGCGTCGCTGTTCGGCCTGGGCACCGACTTCTCCTGGTTCCCGCTGGAGAACCCGGGCCTGGTGTCCATCCCGTTCGGCTTCTTCTGCGGCTGGCTCGGCACTGTCCTCTCCAAGGAGTACAACGCCGAGAAGTACGCCGAGATGGAGGTCCGCTCCCTGACCGGAGCCGGGTCGGAGAAGGCCGTCCAGCACTAGCCCGGCCAGCACGAGCCCGGCCAGCACTAGCCCGTACGGGGGGCGCTCGACCAGGATGGTCGGGCGCCCCCGCCCGCCGCACTCCAGGAGGAGCACCCCGTGACGCAGCAGACCGGCCTCGAGGCCACGTCTTTAGAGGCACTAGCCAGCGAGAGCCGCCGCTTCGAGCCGCCGGCCGAGCTCGCCGCGAACGCCAACGTCACGGCGGAGGCCTACGAGCGCGCGGACGCCGACCGGCTCGCCTTCTGGGCCGAGCAGGCGCAGCGGCTGCAGTGGGACCGGCCGTGGGACGAGGTCCTGGACTGGCAGCCACCCTTCGCGAGGTGGTTCGTCGGCGGCCAGCTGAACGTCGCCGTCAACTGCGTGGACCGTCACGTGGCGGCCGGCAACGGCGAACGCGTCGCGCTGCACTGGGTCGGCGAGCCGGAGGACGACCACCGCGACATCACCTACGCGCAGCTGCAGGTGCTCGTGTCGCAGGCCGCCAACGGGCTGGAGGCGCTGGGCGTCCAGGCCGGCGATCGCGTCTGCATCTACCTGCCGATGGTGCCGGAGGCGGTCATCTCGATGCTGGCGTGCGCGCGCATCGGCGCCGCCCACTCGGTCGTGTTCGGCGGCTTCTCCGCCCAGGCGCTCGTCGACCGGATCACCGACGCCGAGGCCAAGGTCGTCATCACCGCCGACGGCGGCTTCCGCCGCGGCTCGGCGTCCGCGCTGAAGCCTGCCGTGGACGAGGCGGTGCTGCGCTGCCCATCGGTCACGAACGTCGTCGTCGTGAAGCGCACCAAGCAGGACGTCGAGTGGGTCGAGGGCCGCGACGTGTGGTGGCACGACGCCGTGGAGGCGCAGCCGGAGACGCACCAGGCGCAGCCGTTCGACGCCGAGCAGCCGCTGTTCCTGCTCTACACCTCGGGCACGACCGGCAAGCCCAAGGGCATCATGCACACCTCCGGCGGCTACCTCACGCAGTGCGCCTGGACGCACTGGGCGGTCTTCGACCTCAAACCGGAGACCGACGTCTACTGGTGCACCGCCGACGTCGGCTGGGTGACCGGCCACAGCTACCTGACGTACGGCCCGCTCGCGAACGGCGCGACGCAGGTCATGTACGAGGGGACGCCCGACGCGGGCGGCCGTGACCGCTGGTGGTCGATCATCGAGAAGTACAGGGTGTCCCTCTTCTACACGGCGCCGACGGCCATCCGGACGTTCATGAAGTGGGGCGACGACCTGCCTGCTGGGCGGGACCTCTCGAGCCTGCGTGTGCTGGGCAGCGTCGGTGAGCCGATCAACCCGGAGGCCTGGATGTGGTACCGCCGGGTCATCGGCGGCGACCGCTGCCCGATCGTCGACACCTGGTGGCAGACCGAGACGGGCGCGATGATGATCGCCCCGCTGCCGGGCGTGACGAGCACCAAGCCGGGCTCGGCGATGGGGCCGCTGCCGGGCATCGCGGTGGACGTCGTGGACGGCGACGGGCAGTCGGTCGGCAAGACCGGCGGCGGGTTCCTCACGCTGTCCGAGCCGTGGCCGGCGATGCTGCGCGGCATCTGGGGCGACGAGCAGCGCTACCGCGACACCTACTGGTCCCGCTTCGAGGGGCAGTACTTCGCCGGCGACGGCGCGAAGTGGGACTCCGACCACGTGCTGTGGCTGCTCGGCCGCGTCGACGACGTCATGAACATCAGCGGCCACCGCATCTCCACGACCGAGGTGGAGTCGGCGCTCGTGTCGCACCCCAAGGTGGCCGAGGCCGCCGTCGTCGGCGCAGCGGATCCCACGACGGGGCAGGCGATCGTGGCCTTCGTGACCGTCAAGGGCACCACCACGGACTCCGACGACGCGTTCCTGCAGGAGCTGCGCGACCACGTCGCCAAGGAGATCGGGGCGATCGCCAAGCCCCGTCAGATCGTGCTGTCGCCCGAGCTGCCCAAGACCCGCAGCGGCAAGATCATGCGCCGGCTGCTGGTGGACATCGCCGAGCGGCGCGAGCTCGGCGACGTGACGACGCTGGCGGATCCTGCTGTGGTCAGGCAGATCGACGAGACGATGGGGCAGCTCGCCGAGCGATGACCCAGCTGCTGAAGGTCCAGAACCTCTTCGTCTCCGAGGACGGCTTCGCCGCTGGCGAGGGGCAGAGCCTCGAGCGACCCTTCGGCCACGCAGACCCGGGGGCGCTCGCGTCGTGGGCCGGTGCGACGGCGAGCTGGCCGAACCGCGCGGCGCCCGGCGGGTCACGCGGTCTGGACGACTACTTCACCCGCGACTTCTCCCACAACATCGGTGCCGAGATCATGGGGCGCAACAAGTTCAGCCCGCACCGGGGGGCGTGGAAGGACGAGGAGTGGAAGGGCTGGTGGGGCGACGAGCCGCCGTTCCACACGCCGGTCTTCGTGCTGACGCACCACCCGCGGCCGTCGTTCACCTTGTCGGACACGACGTTCCACTTCGTCTCCGGCGAGCCCGCAGCCGTGCTCGCGCAGGCACGGGAGTCCGCGCAGGGCAGGGACGTCCGCCTCGGCGGCGGCGCCACCACGGTCCGGCAGTTCCTGGACGCCGGGCTCGTGGACACCCTGCACGTGGCGGTTGTCCCAGGCGTGCACCTGGGCTCCGGCGTCCGCTTCTGGGAGACGCCCGAGGAGCTGACCGACAGCTTCCACCTCGAGGTGGTGCCGAGCCCGAGCGGCGTCGTGCACCACCTGCTCTGGCGCCGCTAGTCAGCTCCCGGGCTTGAGCAGCACCTTCACGCAGCCGTCCTGCTTGTTCTGGAAGACCTCGTACATCTGCGGGGCCTGCTCCAGCGGCACGGCGTGCGTGTGGAAGGTGTCCACGCCGAGCGGGTCGTCGTCGGTCAGCAGCGGCAGGATGTCGTCCACCCAGCGCTTCACGTTCGCCTGCCCCATGCGCAGCTGGATCTGCTTGTCGAACATGGTGAGCATCGGCATGGGGTCGGCCATCCCGCCGTACACGCCGGACAGCGAGATGGTGCCGCCGCGGCGGACGATGTCGATCGCGGAGTAGAGGGCGCCGAGCCGGTCCACGCCCGCGGCCTTGAACACGGGCGCGGCGATCACGTCCGGGAGCATGCCCGCGGCCTGCTGGATCAGCTTGGTGACCGGCGAGTCGTGCGCCTCCATGCCGACGGCGTCGACGACGGAGTCCGGCCCGCGGCCGTCGGTCATCTCCCGGATGGTCTCGCCCAGGTCGCCGTCCGCGTCCATGTTGACGACCTCGTAACCGACGTCGCGGCCGCGCTGCAGGCGCTCGCCGACGCGGTCGACGCCGATGACGCGGAAGCCCTTGTGCTGCCCGATGCGGGCAGCCATGTCGCCGATGGGCCCGAGGCCGAGCACGACGAGCGTGCCGCCGTCGGGGACGCCGGCGTACTCCACGGCCTGCCAGGCCGTCGGCAGCACGTCGGAGAGGTAGACGTAGCGCTCGTCGGCCGGGCCGTGCGGGACCTTCACCGAGGTGAACTGCGCCTGCGGGACGCGCAGGTACTCGGCCTGGCCGCCCGGAACCGAGCCGTACAGCTTCGAGTAGCCGAAGATCGGTGCGCCGCTGCCCTGGTCGCGCACCTGGGTCGTCTCGCACTGCGTCGGCAGGCCGCGCGTGCACATCCAGCAGGAGCCGCAGGCGATCTGGAACGGGATGACCACCCGGTCGCCGGCGGAGAGGTTGGTGACGCCGGAGCCGACCTCCTCGACGATGCCCATCGGCTCGTGCCCGAGGACGTCGCCCTTGTCCATGAACGGGCCGAGCGTCTCGTAGAGGTGCAGGTCGGACCCGCAGATGTTCGTGGTGGTGATCCGGATGATGGCGTCCGTCGGCTCCTGGATCGTGGGGTCGGGGACCTCCTGGACGCTGACGCTGCGCTTGCCCTGCCAGGTGACTGCTCTCATGCGGAACCCCCTGCCCCGCAGGAGCGCGCCCTAGCCCTCCAGCGGGTCGGCGGCCCGGCGCAGTCCCTGCGCGAGCAGCACCAGGCTGCTGACGACCAGCACCAGCATGAACGCCGGGACGATGAGGTGCGGCGCCTGCGACAGCCGGTCCTGGGCCTGCAGGAGCAGCTGCCCCCACGACAGCACCGGCTGCTGCAGGCCGACCCCGACGTAGGTCAGCGTCGCCTCGATGCCGATGACCAGGCCGGCGTACGCGCTGGCGTAGGACAGCAGCGGGCGCAGCGCGTTCGGCAGGACGTGCCTCAGGAGCACGCGCCGCGGGCGGGCGCCCAGCGCGCGGGCGGCGGTCACGTACTCGTGCGCCGCGGCCTCCTGCACGCTGGCCCGCTGCAGGCGCACCATCGCCGGCCAGCCGAACACGATCAGCACCAGCGACACCGTGAGCACGCCGCGCACGCGCAGCGCGGACAGCACGACGATCGCGCCCAGCAGCAGCGGGACGGCGGTCCAGACGTCGGTGAAGCGCGAGACGAGCACGTCGACCCAGCCGCCGTAGAAGCCGGCCCCCGAGCCGAGCACCAGCGCGATGAGCGTCGTCCCGACGACGGTCAGCGCAGCGATGGTGAGCGACGTGCGCGAGGCGTAGATGCTCTCGGCCAGGTAGTCGCAGCCGAAGACGCTGAAGCCGAACGGATGCGCAGCGCTGGGCGCCTCGAGCGAGCGCCCGAGCTGGCAGCTCTGCGGGTCGGCGTCGGTGACCAGCGACGGGAACGTCGACAGCAGGACGACGCCGAGGAGCACCAGCGCCGGCAGCAGCACGTCCCAGCGGATGCGTCGCCGGCGGCGAGCGGGAGTCGGTGGCACGGCGGCGATCTCCGTCACGCCTGGCAGCATGTCACCAGGGGGTGCGATGGGTCGGTACGCGCTGGGTCGCGCGGTGCAGGCAGCCGTGACGCTGCTGGTCGCGCTGACGCTGATCTGGTTCGCGGTGACGGTGCTGCCCGGCGACCCGGTGCGGGCGCTCTTCGGGTTCCGCCAGCCGACGCCGGAGGCGTACGCAAGGGTGCAGGAGCAGCTGCGCCTGGACGAGCCGGTGCTCGTGCAGTACTTCCTCTACCTGCGCGACGCCCTGGTGCTGGACCTCGGGGACACCTTCCCGCGCGACCCCTTCGGACGGCCGGACCCCGGCGTGCCGGTCACCGCGCTGCTGCGCGGGGTGCTGCCGACCAGCGGGATCATCCTCGGCTCGGCGCTGGTCATCCAGTTCGTCGCCGGGGTCGTGGCCGGTGCGCTGTCCGCGGCCAAGGCCGGCACCAGGCTCGGCCGCACGGTCGACCTCGTCGCGCTGCTGCTCGTGTCGACGCCGGTGCTCGTGGCGGCCTACGTCTCGCGCGTGCTGTTCGGCGTGGAGCTCGGCTGGTTCCCGGTGTCAGGCGTCGGCCAGGGCTGGACGTCGTACGTCCTGCCGTCACTGGCCCTCGCTGCGCTGTCGACCGGCTACATCACCCTGCTGCTCAAGGGAGAGCTGGCGCTCGCGCTGCGCGCGCCGTACACGCAGGCCGCCCGCGCGCGCGGCATCTCCGACTGGCGCATCACCACGGTGCACGCCATGCGGCCCTCGCTCATCCCGGTGGCGACCTTCGTCGCGGCGAACCTCGGCCAGCTCGTGACCGGGCTGCTGATCGTCGAGGGCGTGTTCCGCGTGCCGGGTGTCGGCGGGCTGCTGTTCTCCGCGCTCGGGTCGCAGGACCGCTCGCTCGTCGTCGGCATCGTGACGTTCGTGGCGATGCTCGTCATCCTGGCCAACGCCCTGGCCGACGTCGTCGTCGCGACGCTGGACCCACGGATCCGCCTCTCCTCCTGAGGGGTACCGTCGTCCTCGGTGCGCCGGGAAGTCTGGTCGGCAAGACCTGCAAGGCTGCCCACCCCCCGGAGAACCTCGTGTCCCCCGCACGTCCCACGCCAGTCGCCCGGTACGTCGACTTCCTGCGCGTCGAGCAGGTCGGCGGCGTCATCCTGCTCGCCGCGGCGCTGCTCGCGCTGGTCGCCGCGAACACCCCGCTGCACGACGGCTACGAGACGCTGCGCGAGCTGACGTTCGGGCCGGCGTCCCTCGGCGCGCGGCTGGACGTGGAGACGTGGGCTGCGGATGGCCTGCTGGCCGTCTTCTTCTACGTGGCCGGGCTCGAGGTGAAGCGCGAGTTCGTGCTGGGGGAGCTGTCGGACCGCCGCTCGGCGCTGCTCCCCGTGCTCGCTGCGGCGGGCGGCATGGTGGTGCCCGCGCTGCTCTACCTCGCCGTCACGGCGGGCGATCCCGTGGCCGCCCGGGGGTGGCCCGTGCCGACTGCCACCGACATCGCCTTCGCCCTGGGCGTTCTCGCCGTCGTCGGGTCTCACGCCCCGTCCGGCCTGAGGGTGTTCCTGCTGTCGCTCGCGGTCGTCGACGACCTCGGCGCGATCCTGCTCATCGCGCTGCTGTTCACCGCTGACCTGCAGGTCCTGCAGCTGCTCGGCGCAGCCGCGCTGTGCGGGGTCTTCTTCCTCCTGCAGCAGCGACGGGTCACGAGCCCCTGGTTCTACGTCCCGCTGGCTGTGGCGGTGTGGCTGCTCGTGCACGCCAGCGGCGTCCACGCGACCGTCGCCGGCGTGGCGCTCGGCCTGCTCACGCGCGTCAAGGCCGACCCGGGTGAGGCGCACGCGCCCGCCGAGCGCCTGGAGCACCGGCTCCAGCCGTGGACTGCCGGGCTGGTCGTACCGCTGTTCGCCTTCCTGGCAGCAGGAGTCGCGGTCAGCAGTGACACGCTCGACGAGGCCCTGCGGGACCCGGCGTCGATCGGCGCCTTCCTCGGGCTCGTCCTCGGCAAGGCGGTCGGCGTGCTGGGGGCGTCGTACCTCGCGGTGCGGCTCGGGCTGGCGAGGCTGCCGGCGGGGCTGGCCTGGTCCGACGTGGCCGGGGTAGCCGTCCTGGCAGGCACCGGCTTCACCGTGAGCCTGCTGCTCGTCGAGCTGGCCTTCGAAGATCCCGGCCGGGCCGACCTGGTCACGCTGTCCGTCCTGCTCGCCAGCACCGTCGCCTCGGTGCTGGGCACCCTGGCGATCCGGCTCCGGCGCGGAGCCCACGTGCGCACTCCCGAGGACCTCTGATCCGGTTCCGCTAGGTTCGCCGCCGATGCTCCAGAACCACCCCCAGGCCACCGTGCTCGTCGCCGACGACAGCGCGACCGTCCGCGTGCTCGTGCGGATGCAGCTCGAGTCGGCCGGCTACGACGTGGTCGAGGCCGAGGACGGCCAGCACGCGCTCGACGCGGCGCGCGGCGGGCAGCTC
Source organism: Frankiales bacterium (assembly GCA_025965735.1). Taxonomy (GTDB): domain Bacteria; phylum Actinomycetota; class Actinomycetes; order Mycobacteriales; family SCTD01; genus SCTD01. Next base: position 2,932 of record JAOPWK010000206.1, on the reverse strand, counting down.
GACGCGGTGCTGCTCGACGTGGAGATGCCGGTCATGGACGGCTTCCAGACCATCGCGGCGCTCAAGGACGACCCGCTGACCCGGGACATCCCGGTGGTGTTCCTGACCAGTCGCTGCGCCGGCGAGGACGTCGTGGGGGCGCTGCGCGCAGGAGCGCACGACTACCTGCGCAAGCCGCCGGACCCGGCCGAGCTGCTGGCCCGCGTGGCGGCCGCGGTGGAGGTGACCGCGCTGCGCGGCGAGCTGCGCCGGCGCACCGCGGAGCTCGACCGCATGTCGCGGACCGACCACCTCACCGACCTGTTCAACCGCCGTCACCTCGACGAGTCCCTGCAGGCGATGATCGCCTCCTCCCGCCGGCACACGCTCCCGGTCTCGGTGCTGCTCGTGGACGTCGACCACTTCAAGCAGGTCAACGACCGGTACGGCCACGAGGCGGGCGACATCGTGCTGCAGGCGGTCGCGGCGAGCCTCTCGGACGCCGTGCGGCTCGAGGACGTCCTCGGCCGCTGGGGCGGCGAGGAGTTCCTGGTGCTCGCGCCCTTCACGGACACGGGCGGTGCGTTGACGCTCGCGGAGCGGCTGCGCACCGGCGTCGCCGCCGCCTCGATCCCGACGCCGGCGGGGGACGTGCAGGTGACCATCAGCATCGGCGGCGCCACCGCTGTGGCGCCGGGGACCGCGGTGGACGTCGTGCTGCGCGCGGCCGACGAGCAGCTGTACGCCGCCAAGGAGGCCGGTCGCGACCGCAGCGCGGTGTGCCAGGTCAGCTGAGCGCCGCGCGCCGTGTCGTGCGCGGGAGAGCCGGGTACGGGCCGGGGGACGCGCCCGGCGACCCGGGCACCTGCCCCGGAGGGACACGCATGGACAGCACGCCGACCACTGGCCGCACCGCGACCGAGGACAAGAGCCTCGGGGAGCTGGTGGCCACGGCGACGCGGGACCTGTCGCTGCTCGTCCACCAGGAGATCGCGCTGGCCAAGGCCGAGATCAAGCAGGACGTCGCGGCGGCCGGCAAGGGCGCCGGGCTGTTCGGCGGCGCCGGCTTCGCCGGCTTCTTCGCGCTGATCTTCCTGTCGATCTCGCTGGCGTACGGCATCGCCTGGCTCGGCGTCCCGCTCGGCTGCGGCTTCTTCGCCGTCGGCGCGCTCTACCTGATCGCCGCCGCGGTGCTCGCGCTCACCGGCAAGAAGAAGATCAGCCAGCTGGCGCCGCCCGCCGAGAAGACCAAGCAGACGGTGAAGGACGACGTCGAGATGCTCAAGGGACGCCGCTAGTCCCTGGCTAGGCTCGCAGCGTGCCGGTCGAGGAGTCCGTCGTCCTCGTCGACGGCCCGTGGACCCACCGCGAGGTGACCGCCAACGGCGCGCGCTTCCACATCGCCGAGTGCGGCCCTGCCGACGGCCCGCTGGTGCTGCTGCTGCACGGCTTCCCGGAGTTCTGGTGGTCCTGGCGGCACCAGCTCGTCGCGCTCGGCGAGGCCGGCTACCGCGCGGTCGCTCCCGACCTGCGCGGCTACGGCGCGTCCGACAAGCCGCCGCGCGGCTACGACGCGTACACGCTGTCCTCCGACGTCGCGGGCATGGTGCGGGCACTCGGAGCGCGCGACGCGGTGCTGGTCGGTCACGACTGGGGCGGCTTCCTGGCCTGGACCGTCGCGACGCTGCACCCGGGCGTCGTGCGGCGGCTCGCCGTTCTCGACATGCCGCACCCGCTGCGCCTGCGGCAGGCGCTGCGCACCGACAGCGCCCAGCTGCGGGCGTCGTCCTACATCGGCTACTTCCAGCTGCCGCGCCTGCCCGAGGCCAAGATCCGGCGGGACGGTGGCGCGTACGTCGGCCAGCTGCTGCGGCACTGGGGCGGGCCCGGCTTCCCGGACGCCGAGACCGAAGCCCGCTGCCGCGAGGCGATGCAGATCCCGGGGGCCGCGCACTGCGCGCTGGAGTGGTACCGCTGGGCCGTCCGGTCGCAGACCCGCCCGAGCGGGGTGCGCTTCCTCAAGCTGCTCGAGCGCGGCGTGGGCGTCCCGACCCTGCAGCTGCACGGCGCACTGGACACCTGCCTGCTGCCCGAGACCGCGCTCGGCAACGACCAGTGGGTGGACGCGCCGTACGACCTGCACGTGCTGGACGGGGTCGGGCACTTCCCGCACCAGGAGGCTCCGGAGCAGGTCACCGAGCTGCTGGTCGCCCATGCGGGCGCGTGACGCCGCGGGGCGACCCGTCCCGCTCGGGTCGCCGGACGCCGTCGAGCCGGTCCCCGAGGAGCCGCTGCCGCCGTACGAGGCGCTCGCTCTGGCGCGGCAGCTGCTGGAGCAGGGCCGGCCGTTCTTCGCCCACGACGTGCTGGAGGCCCGCTGGAAGGCGGCGCCCGCCGAGGAGCGCGACCTGTGGCAGGGGCTGGCGCAGGTGTGCGTCGGGCTGACGCACCTGCAGCGGGGCAACGCCGTCGGCGGCGAGCGGCTGCTGCTGCGGGGAGCGGGCCGGCTGGAGGAGTACGCCGGTCCGTCGTACGGAGTGGACGTGCCGGCGGTGGTGCGGGCGGCGCGAGCCGGCGGGCCGGTCTGGCTCTAGGCGGCGCGGTTGCGCGACTCGGCCGCGCGGGCGAGGTTCGCGAGGAACCCCTCCGCCATCGCCTCGAGGGTGCGGGCGTCGACCCGGCTGTCCTCCAGGCCGTCGCTGTCCAGCGTGAGCGCGGCGTGCGTGGAGGGGGTGCCGTCGGCGCCGGGCGCGTAGGCGAGCGTGAGGGTGCCATCCGTGCCGGGCAGCCCCGGGCCGGTCCAGGCGAAGCGCGTGACGAAGGACGTAGGGGTGCGCTGCGGCGGGAGCGCACGCACACAGGCGGCGGTCGGGACCCGCTCGCGCTCCTCGCGAGCGGCAGCGATCTCGGCCTCGACCAGGGCGCGGCCGCCGGCCTCGCCGACCCGGCGCAC
>JAOPWK010000196.1 GCA_025965735.1 Frankiales bacterium | reverse complement strand
CTCGAGCTTGGTCTTCATGTCCGCGAGCATGAACGCGATGCCCTGGTTCTGGACGATCGGGCGGCCGAACTGCTCGCGGGTCTTGGCGTACTCGAGGGCGTACTCGTAGGCGGCGCGGGCGATGCCGACGGCCTGCGCGCCGACGGCCGGGCGAGACGCCTCGAAGGTGGCCATGGCGGCCTGGCCGCCCTTGACGCGGGTGCGCTCGAGCTTCTCGCCGCGGGCCAGGGCGGCCGCGCGCTCGCGGGCGCGGGCCAGCCGCTCGTCCAGCTTGCTCTTCTCGCCCAGCAGCGCGCTGCCCGGCAGCACGAGGTTGTCAAGGATGACCTCGCTGGTGTGGCTGGCCCGGATGCCGTGCTTCTTGAACTTCTGGCCCTGCGACAGGCCCTTGCCCTTGAAGTCCGGGCCGACGACGAAGGACGCCTGGCCGCGCGCCTTGAGCGCCGGGTCGACCGCAGCGACGACGACGTGCACGTCGGCGATGCCGCCGTTGGTGATCCAGGTCTTGACGCCGTTGAGCGTCCACTGGTCCTTGGCCTCGTCGTAGACGGCCGTGGTCTTCATGCTGCTGACGTCGGAGCCGGCGTTCGGCTCGGACACGGCGAGGGCCGCGAGCTTGACGTCGTTCTCGTCGCCGAAGCACTGCGGCACCCACTCGCCGATCTGGTCGAGCGTGCCGTTGGACAGGATGCCGGCGACGCCGAGCGTCGTGCCGACGATCGACAGGCCGATGCCCGCATCACCCCAGAACAGCTCCTCCATCGTGATGGGGAGGCTGATGCCGGTCTCGTCGGCCCAGCTGCTGGCGAAGAAGTCCAGGGAGTAGATGCCGGCCTTGGCCGCCTCCTGGATGATCGGCCAGGGGGTCTCCTCCCGCTCGTCCCACTCGGACGCCGCGGGGCGGATGACGTTCTCGGAGAACTCGTGCAGCCACTTCTGGAGAGTGGTCTGGTCCTCGTTGAGCTCGAGGGTGAAGCCGGTCATGCGGCGCTCCTGGGTCGTCCCGGTCGGTAGGTGTTACCGCCGGTAACAGTCTTGCCCGTTGCGGTGCCGTGTCAAGAGCGACTCGCCTCACACGGTGGAGCCCTTGCGGTGCATGACAGTGGCACGCACCCTGGGGCCATGGCTGACGTCACCTGGTCCGAGCTCCCCGTGCACGGCAACGCGGTGTCCTACGCCGAGTCCGGCGCCGACTCCGGAGGTCCCGTCGTCGTGCTCGTGCACGGCATCGCCTCCCGCGCCGCGCAGTGGGAGAAGGTGATGACCGACCTCGGCGAGACCTGCCACGTCATCGCCCCCGACCTGCTGGGCCACGGCTCCTCGGCCAAGCCGCGCGGCGACTACTCCCTCGGGGCGCACGCGTGCGGCATCCGCGACCTGCTGGCCGCGCTCGGGCACGACCGTGTCTCGCTGGTCGGCCACTCCCTGGGCGGCGGCATCGCGCTGCAGTTCGCCTACCAGTTCCCGGAGCGGGTGGAGCGCCTGGCGCTGGTCAACGCCGGCGGGCTCGGTCGCGAGGTCAGCATCTTCCTGCGCGCTGCCACCCTGCCCGGCGCCGAGCTGGTGCTGCCCCTGCTGGCCGGCTCCTACGTCCGCGCCGCTGCCGGCAAGGTCGCCGGCCTGCTGGACAAGGCGCGCGTCACCCTTCCTGCCGGACTCGCGGAGTGCCTGGTCAGCTTCGGCTCGCTCGGGGACCGGGAGACCCGCGAGGCGTTCGTGCACACGGCCCGCAGCGTGCTCGACCCGGCCGGCCAGCGCGTCGACGCCCGGGACCGGCTCTACCTCGCCGCCGACCTGCCGCTGTTCGTCGTGTGGGGCCGCAAGGACGCCATCATCCCGGTCTCGCACGGCGAGGAGCTGGCCGCCACGGTGCCCGGCACGACCCTCGAGGTCTTCGAGCAGAGCGGCCACTTCCCGCACCTCACCGAGCCGGCCCGCCTGGCCGCGACGCTCGCCCGCTGGGTCCGCACGACCGAGGCCGTGCAGATGGACCCGTCGACGCTGACCTCCCGGCTGCGCCAGCCCGCGTAAGCCCGCTCAGGCGCTGGTGCCACCGCCGACCAGCCCGCGCGCCTCGCGCAGCGACACGCCGCCCCCGCGGCAGGGCGCGCCCGGCTCGCCGCCCTGCGCACCGCCGGCGTACTGCTCGAGGAACGCCTCGAGCCTCGCGTCGTCGGCGTCCGGCACCTCCAGGCTGACGCCCCAGGCGACAGCAACGACCGGCGCGGCCAGGCGCTCGACCGGGGACACCAGCACGTACTCCCGGTTCTGCTTCGCCAGCTCCTCGAGCCGCTCGACCTGGTCGTCCGGCAGGTCCGGGGCGTGGGTGAACCACACCGCACCGTGCTCCAGCGAGTGGACAGCAACCTCGTCCGGCACCGGCTCGTCGTAGACGTCGCAGGCCAGCCAGCGCGGGTTGTGCGTGCCCCCCACCGGCGGCACCGCGCCGTAGTCCAGCGGCCCGTCCTTGTGGTCGCGCTTCAGCTCGCCGGTCTCCACCTCCAGCCCCTGAATGGTCGGGGCCGGCGTGCCGGAGAAGGGCGCTGCGGGGGACGCGGGCGCTTGGCTGTGTGCGGGCTCGGCGACGGCCGACGGGTCGGACCCGCAGCCGGTGAGCAGCGCGAGACCGAGCAGGAGCGGGACGACGGGACGGCGCATGACGTCGACCGTAGGCGGCTGCGGGTGAAGCCGGCGTGACGCCGGCGCCCCCTGGCCACCCACCCCCCTCTGCGGTGATCTTCCGCATCTGGTCAGCGACCCGCCGTACGACTCCGCCAGACGGTGACGCTCGGCCGCTACGCGGCGGCGGACTGCGGCGACGCCAGGGTCGGCAGCGGTCGCCAGCGCGGCGGCCGCAACGTGTCCGGGCCGCTGCGCAGGCGCGAGCGGTCCCGTCCCGCGGCCTGCTGGATCGCGCGCTGCAACTCGGCACAGACGGCAGCCGCCGGTCGCTGGTACACGTCGGCGGACGTGAAGCGCCGGATCTCGCAGCCGGACTCGGCGATGCGGGTCTGCCGCCGCCGCTCCCGGACGAAGACGGCCTTGTCCAGCCGCGCCTCGCGGCCGTCGTACTCCACGACGACGCCCTTGACGTACGCGTCTGCGCGCCCGAGGTGCCCGTGCTCGTCGTAGAGGTCCTTCTGCACCTCCAGCCCTCGCACGCCGCCGAGGACGAACCGCATGCGCAGCCGGCTCTCCATCGGGGACTCGCTGCGCGGCTCGAGGTGCCCCAGGCAGGTCCGTGCGCTGAGGACGCCGCGCAGCCCGCCGCTCCGGCGCACCACGTCGGCGATCTGTGCCTCGGTGGCCGCGCCTGACCTCAGCGCCGCGTCCCCCACGGCGACGGCCTCGACGAGCGGCTCCGAGCGGGCCACGTCCACGACGGCGCGCGCCGCGCTCACGACCAGCAGGCCCTCGACCAGGCACAGGTCCTCGTCCCCCAGCTCCGCGCTGTGCGGGCGCAGCCCTGCCCGCGCCTGCACCCGCCGGCCGCGCGGTGCGGTCACGTCCAGCACCGGCCCGAGCACGTCCAGACCGAGCAGCCAGAGCGCGGTGCGGTGGCTGGCCGCGACGTCCGGCGGGAGAGCAACGCGCAGGGCCTTCGCGCGCAGTCGCGGGCCGTCGTCGGCGCCCATCGGCGCGTACACGTCGTGGAACACGCGCCACCAGAGGCCGTCCCGCAGCCACCTCTTCGCCTTCGCCGGGCTGCCGGCCCGCCGTACCAGCTCCTGCCACCGCGCCAGCTCCAGGTCCATCCGCGCAGGCTGCTCCCGCGGCGGGCGCACGAGCGGTGCTGTCCACAGCTCCACAGGCCGCCTGCCACGCGAGCGTCACCGGATGGCGGGCTGGTACGGCGTGCCGCTGACCACATGCGGAAGATCACCGCGAAGGCCTGAGACTGGGGCTAGACCACCACCTGCTGGCCCTTGCCGACCACGACGATCCCGCTCTCGGTGATCGTGAAGCCGCGCTCGCGGTCGCGGACGGGGTCGACGCCCACGGAGGCGCCGGGCCAGACGACGACGTTCTTGTCCAGGATCGCGCGGCGCACGACCGCCCCGCGTCCGATGTCGACGTTGTGCATGAGCACCGACGCCGACACCTCCGAGCCGGAGTGGATGCGGGCGCCGGGCGACACGATCGACTTGCGGACCATGCCGCCGGAGACGATGACGCCCTGCGACACCAGCGAGTCGAGGGCGCGGCCGGTGCGGCCGTCCTCCTCGAAGACGAACTTCGCCGGAGGCAGCGCCGGTGAGGTCGTGAGGATCGGCCACTGGCGGTTGTAGAGGTTGAAGATCGGGTGGACCGACACCAGGTCCATGTGCGCGTCGTAGTAGGCGTCCAGGGTCCCGACGTCGCGCCAGTAGCCGCAGTCCCGGTCCGTGGCGCCCGGCACCTCGTTGTCGGAGAAGTCGTACACCTGGGCGTCGCCGCGGGCGACCATCATCGGGATGATGTTGCCGCCCATGTCGTGGACGGAGCCCTCGTCGCCCGCGTCGAGCTTCACCGCCTCGAGCAGCGCCTCGGTCGAGAAGACGTAGTTGCCCATCGAGGCGTACACGGTGGTCGGGTCGTCGGGCAGTCCCGGCGGGTCCGTCGGCTTCTCCAGGAACGCCTTGATGCTGCGGCCGTCAGGGCCGGTCTGGATGACGCCGAAGCCGTGCGCCTCCGAGCGCGGCACCCGGATGCCGGCCACGGTCACGCCGGCCCCCGAGGCGATGTGCTGCTCGACCATCTGCCGGGGGTCCATCCGGTAGACGTGGTCGGCGCCGAAGACGACGACGTGGTCGGGCTGCTCGTCGTAGACGAGGTTCAGCGACTGGTGGATCGCGTCGGCCGAGCCGCGGAACCACTGCGGTCCGAGCCGCTGCTGGGCGGGCACCGGGGTGATGTAGTTGCCCAGCAGGGTGGACATCCGCCAGGTGGTGGTGATGTGCCGGTCGAGCGAGTGCGACTTGTACTGCGTCAGCACGACGATCCGCAGGTAGCCGGCGTTCACGAGGTTCGAGAGCACGAAGTCGACCAGCCGGTAGATCCCGCCGAACGGCACCGCGGGCTTGGCCCGGTCGTCGGTCAGCGGCGCCAGGCGCTTGCCCGCGCCGCCGGCGAGAACGATCCCGAGGACCCGTGGCGAGCGCATGCGGTGAGTCTGTCGCACTAGCGTCCGACTCATGCGCATCGGAGTGCTGACACGTGAGTGGCCCGACCAGGTGTACGGCGGCGCCGGCGTCCACGTCGAGCACCTGGTGCGCGCGCTGCGGTCCGCCGGCTCCGACGTCGACGTGCACTCCTTCGGCGGTACGGCCGACGGCGCCACCGCGCACGACCCCGACCCGCAGCTGGCCGGCGCCAACGCCGCCCTGCAGGTGCTGAGCACCGACCTGCGCATCGCCGCCGCGACCAGCCGCTGCGACGTCGTGCACTCGCACACCTGGTACGCCGACATGGCCGGCCACCTGGCCGCGCTGCTGCACGGCGTCCCGCACGTCGTCACGACGCACTCGCTCGAGCCGCACCGGCCGTGGAAGGCCGAGCAGCTCGGCGGCGGCTACGCCGTCAGCAGCTGGGCGGAGAAGACCGCCGTGCTGGCCGCCGACGCCGTCATCGCGGTGAGCAACGGCATGGCGCGCGACGTGCTGGCCAGCTACCCGGAGCTGGACCCGGCGCGGGTGCACGTCGTCTACAACGGCATCGACGCGGCGGCCTACGCACCGGTCGCCGGCACCGACGTGCTGGAGCGCTACGGCGTCGACCCCGCGGTGCCGTACGCCGTCTTCGTGGGGCGCATCACCCGGCAGAAGGGACTGGCCCACCTGCTGCGCGCCGCCAAGGAGCTGCCCGGTCAGCTGGTGCTGTGCGCCGGGGCGCCGGACACCCCGGAGATCGCCGCGGAGACCGCCGAGCTGGTGCGCGAGCTGCAGGCAGCGCGCAGCGGCGTCGTGCTCATCAGCGAGATGCTGCCCAAGGACCAGGTCGCGCAGCTGCTGTCGCACGCGACGGTCTTCGTCTGCCCGTCGGTCTACGAGCCGCTCGGCATCGTGAACCTCGAGGCGATGGCCTGCGG
>JAOPWK010000191.1 GCA_025965735.1 Frankiales bacterium | reverse complement strand
TGACCCGCGGTGACGTCACCGTGCGCGGCGCGGTCCCCGAGCACCTCGAGATGCCGCTCGACAAGCTCGTGCAGGCAGGCGCTCTCGTGGAGCAGGTCGCCGGCGGCTTCCGCGTGGCGATGGACCGCCGCCCGACCGCGGTCGACGTCGTCACGCTGCCCTACCCGGGCTTCGCCACCGACTTCCAGCCGCTGTTCCTCGGCCTCAACACCGTCGCCGAGGGCACCGCGATGATCACCGAGAACGTGTTCGAGTCCCGGTGGATGTTCGTGGACGAGCTGGTCCGCCTCGGCGCCGACGTCCGCACCGACGGCAAGCACGCGGTGGTCCGGGGGCGGCCGCAGCTCAGCGGCGCGCCCGTCACCGCGCACGACATCCGCGCCGGCGCGGGGCTCGTGCTCGCTGGCCTTGTCGCGGACGGCGTCACGACGGTCGGCGAGGTGCACCACGTCGACCGCGGCTACGAGGGCTTCGTCGACAAGCTCGTCTCGCTCGGCGCCGACGTGCGGCGGGAGACCGTGCCCGACGAGCCCTGGATGCGCTAGCTGCTGACGAGGTCCTTGGCGCGTACGGCATCAGCGCGGAAGACCAGCAGCTCGCACCCTGCCACCGTGCAGCGGATCCCCGCCTCCCGCAGCACGGCTCGCAGCATCTCCGCGTCGGCCGGCGTCGGCGCCGTGGTGACCGGCACCAGCAGGCCGTAGTCGCCGCCGTGGCTGGCTGCGGCCTGGGCGAGGCGGCGGGCCGCGCGCGCGTCCCGATCGGAGGTCGAGAAGACCCAGCGGCACATCAGGATGATCACGACCAGCGCGCCACAGGCGATCAGCGGTGCCACCAGGTAGCTGTAGCTCGTGCCCACGCAGGCAGTGTGCCCGACCCCGCTGCGGCGCGCCTCCTGGACAGCCGCGGGATCCGTGTGACTGTGCCCAGGCAACCAGACGCCGCGCTCCCGCGTCTACCTGGAAGACCGCCAAGGGCACGGTGCCTGCGGCAGCCGGGGGGAGGCACACGTGCAGACCGAGTCGTTCGCACTGCGTGCCGCGGTCCCGGGACACGTCCTGGCCCTCTCCGGCCGCCTGGACGTGCACGCCGCCGCCGATGCCCGCAACGAGCTGGCCGGCGCCGTCGACGCGGGCACGGGAGAGTTGGTGCTCGACCTGACGGCGCTCGAGGGCGTGGACCCCACCGGCCTCGGCGTGCTCGTCGGCGCGCATCGGCGGGCCGGACGGCTCGGTCGCACCCTCGTGCTGCGCGACACACCGCCGTCGGTCGCCCGGCTGCTGCGGCGCACCCGCCTGGACCGGGTGCTGCACCAGACGCTCACCGCCTACACCTGAGCCTGCGCGAGGCCGGCGCCGCTGGTCTGCGTGCTGGTCCCCGTGCTCATCGCCGTCGTCCCCGCCGGAGCCGTCGCCACCACCCGGGTGCAGGCCGCGGCCGTCGGGACGGTCGTCGCGGTCGAGGAGCCGGCTCCCGCCACCGCCGGCTGGAGCCCCACCTACGCGGACGAGCAGGGCCGGCCCGTCCGCTGGGACCCGTGCACGCCGATCCGGTACGTCGTGCAGGCCGGGGATCCCCGACGCCGGCCGACGGGACCTGGACGAGGCGCTGCGCCGGCTGGCGGACGCCAGCGGCCTGCAGTTCGTCGGCGAGGGCGACACCGAGAGCTGCCGTCGCGGGACCGCGTGCCGTACCAGCCGGAGCGGTACGTGCGCCCGCCGGCTGCCACCCTGCGCCGAAGGCCCACCCCGTCCGGCTGGCCGACTGCGGCCTGGATCACAGCCGTACGCTCACCGCATGACGGAGCAGGTGCAGTCGATCGGTTCTGAGGTCCCCGCCGCCGAGGTCCCGGTGGCCCCGGAGCCCGCGCGCCCGACGCGCGACAAGCCGTGGGTCATGCGGACGTACGCCGGCCACTCCACGCCCAAGGACAGCAACGCGCTGTACCGGCGCAACCTGGAGAAGGGGCAGACCGGCCTGTCGGTCGCGTTCGACCTGCCGACGCAGACCGGCTACGACCCGGACGACGAGCTCGCCCGCGGCGAGGTCGGCAAGGTCGGCGTGCCGGTGACGCACATGGGCGACATGCGCGCGCTGTTCGACAGCATCCCGCTCGGCGAGATGAACACGTCGATGACCATCAACGCCACGGCAATGTGGCTGCTCGCGCTCTACCAGGCCGTCGCCGAGGAGCAGGGCGCCGACCCGAAGCAGCTCGCCGGGACGACGCAGAACGACATCATCAAGGAGTACCTGTCGCGCGGGACGTACGTCTTCCCGCCCGGCCCGTCGCTGCGGCTGATCACTGACATGGTGGCGTACACCGTCACCGAGATCCCCAAGTGGAACCCGATCAACATCTGCAGCTACCACCTGCAGGAGGCCGGAGCGACTCCGGTGCAGGAGATCTCGTACGCGCTCTGCACGGCCATCGCCGTCCTCGACGCGGTCAAGGCCGCCGGCCAGGTGCCGGAGGAGCAGTTCGGCCAGGTCTGCGCGCGCATCTCCTTCTTCGTCAACGCCGGGGTCCGGTTCGTGGAGGAGATGTGCAAGATGCGCGCCTTCACCCAGCTCTGGGACGAGCTGCTGCTCGAGCGGTACGGCGTGCAGGACGCCAAGCACCGCCGCTTCCGGTACGGCGTGCAGGTGAACTCCCTGGGCCTCACCGAGGCGCAGCCGGAGAACAACGTGCAGCGCATCGTGCTGGAGATGCTCGGCGTGACGCTGTCCAAGGACGCCCGCGCGCGCGCCGTCCAGCTGCCGGCGTGGAACGAGGCGCTCGGCCTGCCCCGCCCGTGGGACCAGCAGTGGTCGCTGCGCCTGCAGCAGGTACTCGCCTTCGAGACCGACCTGCTCGAGTACGACGACCTGTTCACCGGCTCGGTCGTCGTCGAGGGCAAGGTCGCCTCGCTCAAGGACGAGGTGCGCAAGGAGATCGACAAGGTGCAGGCCATGGGCGGCGCCGTCGCGGCCGTGGAGTCCGGCTACATGAAGTCGGCACTGGTCGCCTCGCACGCCGAGCGCCGCCGCCGTATCGAGGCCGGCGAGGACGTGGTTGTCGGCGTCAACAAGTTCACGACCACCGAGCCGAACCCGCTCACCGCGGACGTCGAGGGCTCGATCATGACGGTCGACCCCGAGGTGGAGCAGCACGCCGTCGACGCGGTGCGCGCGTGGCGTGCTGCTCGTGATGCTGCCGCGGTGGACGAGGCGCTGCGAGGGCTGCGCGACGCCGCCAAGACGGACGCGAACCTCATGACGGCGACGGTCGCCTGCGCCAAGGCGGGCGTCACGACGGGCGAGTGGGCCGGCGCGCTGCGCGAGGTGTTCGGCGAGTACCGCGCCCCCACAGGGGTCTCCGGGGCGATGGCCTCCGGTGAGGCCGGGTCCGCCATCGCTGCCGTACGCGAGGCCGTGAAGCAGACCGGCGAGGAGATGGGCGTGCGGCTGCGTTTCCTCGTCGGCAAGCCGGGTCTCGACGGCCACAGCAACGGCGCGGAGCAGATCGCCGTACGCGCCCGCGACTGCGGCTTCGAGGTCGTCTACCAGGGCATCCGGCTGACCGCGTCGCAGATCGTGTCCGCGGCCGTCGAGGAGGACGTGCACGTCATCGGCCTGTCGATCCTGTCCGGCTCGCACATGGAGGCCGTGCCCGCCGTGCTCAAGGGGCTGCAGGAGGCCGGCGTCGGCGACGTGCCGGTGGTCGTCGGCGGCATCATCCCGGAGGGCGACGCGCGGCGGCTGAAGGAGCAGGGCGTCGCGGCGGTCTACACCCCCAAGGACTTCGAGCTGACGGACATCATGCGGTCGGTCGTCGAGGTGGTGCGCGCGGCCAACGGCCTCGCGCCGCTCTAGCTACCGCCGGCGCCGGCCGACCAGGTGCCGGGCGGCCCGCGGTGGTGTCCGGGCGTACCCGCCTGCCTTGGTGAGAGTGCCTGCCACACGGGGGTTCTTGGCTCGCAGGCCGAGCGCCTGCAGCACCCGCCCGACGAGCGGGAGCAGCACCGCGAACAGCACCCAGGTGCGGAACCGCGCGGACAGGAACGCCATGACCATGGCGTCGTCCTACCCGTCAGCGGGGGAGCGACTCCGGCCGGCCGATGCGCACCTCGACGCCTGGGGACCACAGCACGTGCGGCTCGCCCTCGACACGCAGCCCCGCCGTCGCGACGAGGTCGTCACGCAGGTCCAGCAGCCGGGCCCGGTGCAGCGACAGCTCGTCCGGCTCGTACCGCTCGCCGACCTCCACCCGCACGAGGCCGCCCGCGCCGCGCGGCCCCGGCCAACGGCGAGCAGGCGTAGCGCGCCCTCCTGCCGCCTAGGCTCGGCCCGGTGCGCCTCGTCATCGCGACCTGCTCGGTGGACTACGTCGGCCGGCTGACCGCCCACCTGCCGATGGCGACGCGATTGCTGATGGTCAAGGCGGACGGCTCGGTGCTGGTGCACTCCGACACCGGCGGCTACAAGCCGCTCATGTGGATGACGCCGCCCTGCTCCTTGATGGACGGCGCCGGCGTCTGGACGGTGACGAAAAAGGGCGGCGAGCAGCTCGTCATCACCGTGGAGGAGGTGCTCTCCGACGTGGCGAACGACCTCGGCACCGACCCCGGCCTGATCAAGGACGGAGTCGAGAAGCACCTGCAGGAGCTGCTCGCCGACCGGTGCGA
>JAOPWK010000164.1 GCA_025965735.1 Frankiales bacterium | reverse complement strand
GGCCGGCCGCTCACCCGGGCGGCGCTAGTGCCGCTCTCCGTTGTGCTCGCCGGCGGCGGCACCGCCGGCCACGTCGAGCCCGCGCTGGCCCTCGCCGACGCGCTGCTGCGCAGGGACCCCTCCACCGTCGTCACCGCCCTCGGCACCGCCACAGGCCTGGAGGCGCGGCTCGTGCCCGCCCGCGGCTACGCGCTGGCCGAGATCCCGCGGGTGCCCCTGCCGCGCCGCCCGACGGTCGACCTGCTCCGCGTCCCGGGCCGGGTCAGCGGCGCGGTCAAGCAGACCCGCGCGCACCTGGACCGGGTGCAGGCCGACGTCGTCGTCGGCTTCGGCGGCTACGTCGCGCTCCCCGCCTACCTCGCCGCCCGTCGCCGCCGCACGCCGTTCGTGGTGCACGAGGCGAACGCTCGCGCCGGGCTCGCCAACCGCGTCGGCGCGCGGCTGACCCCGTACGTCGCCGCAGCCGTCGAGGGCAGCGGCCTGTCCGGCGCGCAGGTCCTCGGGATCCCGCTGCGGACCGCGATCTCGCGGCTGGACCGCGCCGCTGTGCGCGGCCAGGCGCGGGCCGCGTTCGGACTCGGAGACGGCCCGGTGCTGCTGGTGACCGGCGGTTCACAGGGCGCCCGCCACGTCAACGCGGCCGTCACCGGCGCCTCCGCCGACCTCGCCGCCGCCGGGGTCCAGGTGCTGCACGTCGCCGGCCCGAAGAACGCCGACGACGTGCAGGCGACGGTCACCGAGCCGACGCACCACGTGCTGGCCTACGTCGACCGGATGGAGCTGGCGTACGCCGCCGCCGACCTCGTCGTCTGCCGCGCCGGCGCGATGACCTGCGCGGAGCTGTCCGCCGTCGGGCTGCCTGCGGTCTACGTGCCGCTGCCGATCGGCAACGGCGAGCAGGCGCTCAACGCCCGGCCGGTCGTCGACGCCGGTGGCGGCCTGCTGGTGGACGACGCCGACTTCCGGCCCGACTACGTGCGCGACACCGTCATCGGCCTCCTGCGCTCCCCGGAGCGGCTGGAGGCGATGGCCGCGGCGGCCGCCGCCTACGGGCACCGCGACGCCGACGAGGCGCTGGCCGACCTGGTGCTGAAGGCCGCAGCCTCATGAGCGCGGAGCTCGGACGGGTGCACTTCGTCGGGATCGGCGGCGCCGGCATGAGCGGCATCGCCCGGGTGCTGCTCGCCCGCGGCCAGCAGGTCTCCGGCAGCGACGCCAAGGACAGCCGGACGACCTCCGCCCTGCGCGCGCTGGGCGCGACCGTCCACCTCGGTCACGACGCCGGGCACGTCGCGGACGCCGACACCGTCGTCGTCTCGACCGCGATCCGGCAGGACAACCCGGAGCTGGTCGCCGCCCGCGACCAGGGCCTGCGCGTGCTGCTGCGCGCCGAGGCTCTCGCCGCGCTGATGGCCGGGCGTCGTGGCGTCGCCGTAGCCGGCACGCACGGCAAGACGACCACCACCTCGATGCTCACGGTGGCCGTCCAGCACTGCGGCGTCGACCCGTCCTTCGCGATCGGCGGCGACCTCAACGAGGCGGCCAGCAACGCCCACCACGGCAGCGGCGAGCTGTTCATCGTCGAGGCGGACGAGAGCGACGGCAGCTTCCTGGCCTACCGCCCGTACGCCGACATCGTCACCAACGTCGAGGCCGACCACCTGGACCACTACGGCGACGCCGCCGCCGTCGACCGGGCCTTCGAGGACTTCGTCGCCACGGTCGCCCCCGGCGGCTTCGTGGTCGCCTGCGCAGACGACGCCGGCGCCCGGCAGCTGACGGCGTACGCCCGCGAGCGCGGCGTCGACGTCCGCACCTACGGCACCGCCGAGGACGCCGACCTGCGCCTGACCGACGTGACGATCAGCGGCACCACGAGCCGGTACGAGCCGGTGCTGCGCGGGCGCAGGCTGCCCCCGGTGTCGCTCGCGGTCCCTGGCCGCCACCTGGCGCTGAACTCCGGCGCGGCGCTGCTGACCGGCATCGGGCTCGGCCTGCCGGAGGCACTGCTGGTGGAGGGGCTGGGCGGCTTCACCGGCGTCCGGCGCCGGATGGAGCTCAAGGGGACCGTGGCCGGGGTGCGGGTCTACGACGACTACGCCCACCACCCCACCGAGCTCGTCGCACAGCTGGCCGCCGCGCGCGAGGTCGCGGGGGAGGGGCGGCTGGTCGTCGCCTTCCAGCCGCACCGCTACAGCCGGACGCTGGCGTTCGCGCCGGAGTTCGGGCAGGCGCTGGGCGCCGCCGACGACGTCGTCGTCATGGAGGTCTACGCCGCGGGCGAGGAGCCGGTGCCCGGCGCGACGGGCGCGACCGTGGCGGCCGCCGTGCCGCACGAGCGGGTCGTCTTCGAGCCGTCCTGGACGGCCGTCCCGCAGCTGCTCGCCGACCGCGCGCAGCCCGGCGACCTCGTGCTGACCCTCGGCGCCGGCGACGTCACTGCCATCGGGCCCGAGGTGCTGCGCCTGCTGTCCGGAGCCGCACCGTGAGGGCACTGACGCACACCGCCAGCAGCACCGCACCCGACCTGGAGCGCGCATGACCGCCCCGACCCGCCGTCCGCCGGCCGTCGTCCCCGCCGGCCCCCGGTTGGAGGCCCGCGCCTCCGCCGCACGCTCGGCCCGTCGGGGCCGCGTCCTGCACCGGATCGGCAACGGCCTGGCGGTGCTGCTGCCGCTGCTCGCCCTGGCCTGGGTGCTGCTTGCCTCCACCTGGCTCGGCGTCGACCGGGTCGAGGTGCTCGGGCTGGAGCGCCTGCAGTCCGCCGCTGTGGTCGAGGCCGCTGCCGTCGCGAACGGCACACCGCTCGCCCGCGTGGACACCGGGGCCGTCGAGCGCCGGGTCGCCGAGCTGGCACCGGTGGACCGGGTCGCCGTCCGCCGCACCTGGCCCGGCACCCTCACCGTCGACGTCACCGAGCGGACCGTCGTCGGTGGCGTGCTGCACGACGGCCGCTACACGCTGCTGGACGCCGAGGGCGTCACCTTCGCCTCCGAGGCGGCGCTGCCGAAGG
Source organism: Frankiales bacterium (assembly GCA_025965735.1). GTDB lineage: Bacteria > Actinomycetota > Actinomycetes > Mycobacteriales > SCTD01 > SCTD01. Next base: position 2,678 of record JAOPWK010000164.1, on the reverse strand, counting down.
GAGCGGTGCGGCTGGAGGTGGTCGAGCCCGGCCCGAAGGACCCGTCGACGCTGGCGGCGCTCGAGGTCTACGCCGCGCTGCCCGAGGCGCTGCGCACCCGGGTCGCGATCGTCCGGGCCACGTCACCCTCCGCAGTCGTGCTGCGCCTGTCCGACGGCCGGCAGGTCGTCTGGGGGCGGCCGGGGGAGACCGACACCAAGTCCGCCGCCGCGCTCGCGCTGCTGTCCAAGCCCGGCACGACGTTCGACGTGAGCGCCGGCGACGTCGTCGTCGTCAGCGGACAGCCGAGTGTGGCGCCCGGGTCGGGGTAACGCCGACGCGAGCGGGCATGACTCTGCGTGATGAGTGACCGCGCGGACGTGCCTCGCCCGTCGCACGGGGACCTGGTCCCGAGCGACGAGCGCGCCAGGGCTGCCCGCGCCACGATCGACGCCCTGACCGCCAGCCGGGACGTCTTCGAGACCTTCTTCGAGGCCGCCCGCATCGGCCTGGCGCTGTCGGACCTGACCGGGCGCTACGTCCGGGTCAACGACACCTACGCCTCCATGCTGGGACGCGAGCCGGAGGACCTGATCGGCATCCCGATCGGCGACGTCCTGGGCGGCGGTGACCCGCGCGCGCTCGGGGACCTGCTGGCCGGTCGGGTGCCGTCGGTGCAGGCCGAGCGGCAGTACGTGCACCCGGACGGCGCGACCACCTGGCTGCTGCACGGCGTGGCCACGGTGATGTCGCCGGAGGGCAGGCCCGCCTGGCTCGCCGTCAGCGCGCAGGACATCAGCGAGCGCCGCCGGGCCGAGCAGGAGCTCCGCGAGCTGACCGCCGTGCTCACCGAGCGGGCGGTGCGCGACCCGCTGACCGGGCTGGCGAACCGGGCGCTGCTCGAGGAGCGGCTGCGCACCGCGCTGGCCCGCGACGCCCGCTCCGGCGAGGCCACGGGCGTGCTGTTCCTGGACCTGGACGGGTTCAAGGCCGTCAACGACCAGCACGGGCACGCGGTCGGGGACGTCGTGCTGCGGGCGGTGGCCGAGCGGCTCACCGCTGCGGTGCGCCCCTCCGACACCGCAGCCCGCCTCGGCGGCGACGAGTTCGTCGTCCTCGTGGAGGGGGCGAGCGAGTCGGCCCTCGAGGCCCTGGTGCCGCGGCTCATCAGCGCGGTGACGGCACCCGTGCAGGCGCACGGCAAGCAGCTCGACGTGGGCGTCAGCGTCGGCGTGGCGCTGTCGCGTGGGGGAGCGGACGACCCGCAGGGCCTGCTGACGCGGGCCGACGAGCGCATGTACGCCGCCAAGCGCCGCCGCTGAGGCTGGCTCCTCAGGTGAGGCCGATGCCCCGCACCAGCCGCTCGCCCTCGCTGGGCGCCGGTGCGTCCGGCCCCAGCCGGTAGACCCCGCTGCCACGGCTCATCAGGCCGCTCTCCACCAGGTAGCGCCGCAGCGCTGCGTGGTCCACCTCCGCGTCCTCGCACCACGGCGCGAGCAGCGCGTTGACCTGCGCCTCGTCGTAGTCGACCCCTGGGCTGAACGTCTCCTGCACGACGTGCGCGAGGACGTCCCACCGGCGCCCGGCCTGCGACGGCAGGCCGAGCAGGCGGCGGCCTCTCACGAAGGCCCGCAGGTGCGGGACGCCGTCCTGCTCCGACGGCTCCTGCGCGTCGCGGGCCAAGGCGGCCACCGCACGCAGCGCCTCCACCGCCACCCGCAGCGCGGGGTCCTGCACCAGCAGACCCGCCTCGGTGAGCCGGTGCACCGCTGCCGCCGCGTCCTTGGCGGACAGCCCTGCGGTCGCAGCCACCTCGGCCGCTGAGCCGGCCCCGAGCGCGACGGCGGACAGCGCGCGCAGCCGCTTCTCGTCGGCGAGCAGCCCTGCGAGGGTGACGCCGTTGAGCGGGGTCATGCCACCTCCGAGGGACTGCGGGACCACGTCGAGCAGACCACGTCGAGCTGCCCTTTCGGAGGGTTTTCCGCGACACGCCGCAGGGGCTGTTGACCCGCTCGAGCGGCTCCCCTAGCGTCCCGCCACGTCAGCCCAGGTTGACATAACTCTAAGCGTCTCCTTGAGGTCGAGGGTTCCTGATCCGCCCTCGACCTCACCCACAGGCTCCCCGCCGTCCTGCACGACACCCCGCATCGAGAGGCCCCGCCACCGTGGCAGCACCGCAGAACTACCTCGCCGTCATCAAGGTGGTCGGCATCGGGGGAGGCGGCGTCAACGCCGTGAACCGCATGATCGAGGTCGGCCTCAAGGGCGTCGAGTTCATCGCCATCAACACCGACGCGCAGGCGCTGCTCATGAGCGATGCCGACGTCAAGCTCGACGTCGGCCGGGAGCTGACGCGCGGCCTCGGCGCCGGCGCCCAGCCCGACGTCGGCCGCCAAGCCGCCGAGGACCACCGCGACGAGATCGAGGAGGTCCTCAAGGGGGCCGACATGGTCTTCGTGACGGCCGGCGAGGGCGGCGGCACCGGCACCGGCGGCGCGCCCGTCGTGGCCAGCGTGGCCCGGAACCTCGGGGCGCTCACCATCGGCGTCGTCACCCGGCCGGTCTCCTTCGAGGGCCGCAAGCGCGCCCAGCAGGCGGAGGAGGGCATCGAGGCCCTGCGCGCCGAGGTGGACACCCTCATCGTCATCCCCAACGACCGGCTGCTCTCGAACAGCGACCGCCAGGTCAGCGTCCTCGAC
>JAOPWK010000149.1 GCA_025965735.1 Frankiales bacterium | reverse complement strand
CTGTCCCCCCTCGTGGACGCCGGCCGCGCCCCGGAGGCGCCCGCGGAGCGACGGCTGTTCGCGGCCCTGGCCGCTGCCACGATCGCCAGCGTCCACCGCCAGCTCGGCCGCCACGCCGTCGCCCGCGCCTCCGACCTCGAGGCGCTCGCGCTCACCGACGGCACGGGCGAGGCCGCCTTCGACGCGCTCGTCGGGCTGGCGTCCGACGCCGTCGGCCTGGACGAGCCGGAGGAGGCCGCCGCCCGGCTGGCCGAGGCGCGCGCGCTGGTCCCCGAGCGCTCCGACGAGTGGTGGCGCCAGCGCGTCCGGCTCGGGTGGGCCGAGGCCGAGGTGGCGATGCTCGAGGGTGAGGTCGACGCCGCTGTCGACACGGCGCAGGTCGCCGTGCAGCGCGCCGAGAACGCCCGCGCGCCACGGCACGTCGCCAAGGGGCTGCTCATCCTCGGCATCGCGCAGGTCAGCGGCGGCACGTCAAGCGACCCCGAGCACGAGACCGACCCCGCCCTCACCCTGCGGCGGGCGGCCACGCTCGCCGAGTCCCTGGGGACCGTCCCGCTCATCTGGCCCGCCCGTGCGCTGCACGGCGCCCTCGTGGCCGAGGACGACCCGGCCGAGTCCGCCCGCAGCCTCGCGGCCGCCCGCTCGGCGGTCCTCACGCTGGCCGCGGACCTGCCGCCCGGTGTCCGTGCGGACTGGCTGGGCCGGCCGGACATCGCCGCGCTGCTCGACGGCTGACCAGCAGCAACAACCCGTGCGCGAGGACTCACGTCCCGGACGTGGCGTGCCGATGGGTTGTGCAGGGCGGCGGACAGACGCACCCTCACGGGGATGACGGGAGCGCAGATGACGGACAGCACGGTGGCCGTCCCCGTCCCCGTCCCCTCGCAGCAGCGGAGGACCCCGCCCGACGCGCCCGCCCTGCTCGCCGCTGCCGACGCCGACGCCGACGCCTTCGCCGACCGCCTGCACGACGGCGCGCTCCAGGCCCTGGTCGTGGCCCGCTACGCCGCCGACGCCTGCGTACGCGGCGCAGACCCGGCTCTGGCCCGCGACGCCGCCCAGGAGGCCCTGGTCGCGCTGCGCCGGGCGGTCTGGGACCTGCGTCCGCGCGGCACCGACGACCTCCCCGCCTCCCTGCGCGAGCTCTCGCAGCGCCGCGCCGCCGCCGGCGCCGGTGCGCTGGACCTGCAGGTCGACGCCACCGCCTGCGCCGCCCTCAGCGCGGCGGCCCGTGCCGTCGCCTACCGCTTCGTGCAGGCCGCGCTGCCGTCGGACGGTCCCGCGACCGTGCGGCTGACGGCCGGCGCCGGCAGCGCCGTGCTCGACGCCGGCGGCATCCCGGACGACCTCATCGGCTGGACCGCTCGCGCCACCGCGCTCGGCGGCCACCTGGACGCCACCGGGCCGTCGGCCCACCTCCTGCTCCCGCTCGACGACGCTCCTGACACCTCTGGGGACCACCGATGACGACCGTGCTGATCTGCGACGACCACCGCATCGTGCGCGAGGGGCTGCGGCAGTTCGTCTCCGGCGTGCCGGGCGTCGACCGCGTCGACACCGCCGCCAGCGGCGAGGAGGTCCTGGCCCGCTACGAGCACGAGCAGCCCGACCTGATCCTCATGGACGTGCGCATGCCGGGCCTCGGCGGCCTGGAGGCCACCCGTCGCCTCGTCGCCGCCCACCCGCTGGCCAAGGTGATCATGCTGACTGCCGCCGACGACCGCGACCAGGTCGCTGCCGCCGTCTCCTCCGGCGCCCGCGGCTACCTGCTCAAGGACGTCAGCCACGAGGAGCTGTGCGCCGCTGTCGCGCACGCGCTGGACGGGGCCGACCTCGTCGAGCCGTCCCTGCGCCGCGCCCTCGCGACCCGGGAGGCCTCCCGCACCACGCCGCCGGGCGGCCAGCTGACCGAGCGCGAGCTGCAGGTCCTCACCGGCATGAGCCAGGGCAAGAGCAACGGGCAGATCGGCAGGGACCTCTACCTGTCAGTGGACACGATCAAGACCCACGCCCGCCGGCTGTTCCGCAAGCTCGGCGTCAACGACCGCGCTCAGGCGGTCGCCCTGGGCTTCCGCCGCGGCCTCGTCACCTGACCCCGCTGTAACGGTGGGACACCCGCGCACGACTCCTCCGGTGGTGGACGAGCTCGCCACCCTGGTGCCCGCCGCCTGCGCGGGGGACGCTGGAGCGGTTGAGGGGCTCCTCGCCCACCTGCGTCCCGGGATCGTGCGGTACTGCCGCGGCCGGCTCGGGCGCGAGGACGGCTCGTACGGGTCGGCCGACGACGTGGCTCAGGAGGTGTGCATGGCGGTGGTCAAGGCGCTCCCGCGCTACGTCGACTCCGGCACGCCCTTCGCCGCCTTCGTCCACGGGATCGCGGGCCACAAGGTCACCGACGCGCAGCGCGTCCTCTACCGCGACCGCACGACCGCGACCGAGCACGTCCCGGAGCGCGCCGATGAGGGCGCCGGGCCTGAGGAGGCGCTGCTGGCCGAGGAGCGCGCCGCCACCTGCCGTGCGCTGCTGGACCGCCTGCCGCCCGCCCACCGCGAGCTGCTCCTGCTGCGCGTCGTCGCCGGCATGACCGCGGAGCAGACCGGTGCCGCGCTCGGCATGACCGCCGGCGCCGTCCGCGTGGCGCAGCACCGCGCGCTGGCCCGCCTGCGCAGCCTCGCCGACGCGGCCGAGCTCGAGGTGTTCGTCGCATGAGCAGCCCCGCTGGACGTGCGGCATGACCGACGACCCGCCGCTGGACCTGCCGGCGGTCGCTGCCGACGACGCCGCGCTCGACGCCCTGCGCGCCGGTACCGGTGACGACCCCGCCCTGTCCCTGCTGCGGGAGCTGCTCCTCGACGTCGAGCGCGACCTGCCGGCGACGCCGCTCAGCCACGGAACCACCGTGGTGGCGCTGGCCGCGGACGGCCCCGACCGCCGGATGGCACGCAACGGCACCGTCGTCGCCGCCCTCACCGCGGGACTGCTGAGCCTCGGCGGCGTGGCTGCGGCCAGCACGCTCGTCCCTGCCGGCGGCCCGCTGCACGGCCTCGGCGAGGCGGTGCG
>JAOPWK010000127.1 GCA_025965735.1 Frankiales bacterium | reverse complement strand
CGCCAGCCCCGCGGCAGCGCTGGCCGCGGCCGCGCTGCTCGGCGCCGTCGTGCTGCGTCGTCGCCGCGCCTGATCTCGGTTCGGGCAAGACCTGGCCGGGACGGCCTGCCGTAGGCGAGCATGCGCTCATGAGCGACACGACACCCGAGCTGCGCGTCGGCGACAGCCAGCGCAAGGCGGCTGACGAGCAGCTGCAGGCGGCGGTCGGCGACGGCGCGATCACGCTCGCCGAGTACGACGAGCGCTCTGCGCTGCTCTGGCAGGCGCGCACGCGGTCCGAGGTGGATGCGCTCGTGGCCGACCTGCCCTCCCTGCACCCGCACGCGGTGTTCGCGCCTCCTCCGGCCAGCCGGCCGGGGCGCCGCGTCATCGCCCTGATGTCCGAGGACCGGCTGAGCGGCGTGGTGCTCCCCGGGCAGGAGGTCAGCGGCTACGCCGTGATGGGCAAGGCCGTGGTCGACCTGCGCCGCGAGGACCTGCCCAGCGGCACCCGCGTCCGTGTCCGGGCGGTCATGGGCGAGGTCGAGGTGCAGGTGCCGCCCGGCACGCACGTCGAGCTGTCCGGCATGGCCGTCATGGGGGACCGCAAGGTGCGGGTCGCGCCCGGTGAGGGGCCGGTCGTGCACGTCGACGCGTACGCGGTGATGGGCAGCGTGGTGGTCAGCGTCGGCGACGGCCAGGTCGTGCGCGCGACGCCGGGGGCGCTGCCGGTGCAGCGGCGGCCGCACCCGCACCCGCACCCGCACGCGCCGCTGCCGCACGTGCCGCCGCCGCACCGGGGAGCGCTCTCCCGGGCCAGGCGCCGGATCGGGGCCGGCCTGGTACCTCTGGCCCTGCTCGCCGGTGCGGTCGGCGTGGTCGCCTCCGGCACCGACGGCCGCGTCGTCTTCGGCAGCACCACCGTCGAGGCGGTGGACCCTTCCGACCGCGACGTCCACGTCAGCGTGCTGTTCGGCAGCGTCACCGTCGTCGTGCCGGACGACGCCGTGGTGGAGCAGGACGGCCTGGTGGTGTTCGGCAGCGTCGACTGCGAGCAGGCCTGCGACGGCGACGGCGCCGGAGAGGTCATCTCGGTCCGCTCGCTCGGCGGCTTCGGCAGCGTCGAGATCGTGACGGAGTCCGAGGCCGCTGAGGACAGCCGCTAGGAGCCGTCCTCCGCCTGCTCGGCGAGGAAGGCCTCGAGCTCGTCGCCGATCTCCTCGGCCGTCGGCAGCGAGCCGCCCATCTGCGCCAGCAGGCTGCGTCCGGCGCCGGCGAGGTAGGCGTCGTACTGCCGCTCGAGCGCCTCGACGACGCCGCGCACCTCGTCCGAGCCTCCGACGGTCTGGTCGACCTGCAGGCGCACCGACTCCGCCGAGGCCTCCAGCGCGTCCGTCGTGAAGGACAGGCCGGACAGCAGGGCGACGCTGCCGAGCAGCGACAGTGCCGCGGCCGGGTACTCCGCCTCGGCGAGGTAGTGCGGCACCGCGACCGCGAAGCCGGCAGCGTCGTGACCGGCCTGCCCGAGGCGGTACTCCAGCAGGTGACCGGCGCTGGAGGGCACCTGCACCGTGCCGACCCAGCGCTCATAGCCGGACACCATCTCCGGACGGGTGGCGTGCGCGATGACGCCGAGCGGGCGGGTGTGCGGGACCGCCATCGGGATGCTGTTCATGCCGACCGTCGTCTTCACGCCGAGCTGCTGGACGAGGATGCGGACCGCGCTGGTGAACGCCTCCCACTGCACGTCCGGCTCCGGGCCGGCCAGCACGAGGAACGGCGTGCCCTCGGCGTCGTGCGCGAGGTGGATCGCCAGCTGCGGGTCGGCGTAGTCGGCCCAGTGGTCCTCGTCGAACGTCATCGCCGGTCGGCGCGCGCGGTAGTCCAGCAGCGCGTCGACGTCGAACGTCGCCAGCACGCGGGAACCGTGCTCCTGCAGCAGGTGCTCGCGCGCCAGCCGCTTCGCGCCGCCGGCGTCGACGAAGCCGTCCAGCGCCTGGACGAGCACGGGGGCGTCGAGCTGGGGCAGGTCGGGCTCGAGCACGTACAGGTCCTGCGGGTCGAGCCTCGGCACGGCGTGCTCCTCTCGGTTCGTCAGGTGGAACGTGGTCCGTCGGAGGGCTGTTCCGCCAGCCGCCGCCGCCCGGGGAACCCGAGGTCGGCCCGGTGGTACCAGGCCAGCTCCTGGTCGCCCTCCAGCCAGCAGAGCAGCACCGGCCCCCCGTCGAGGTCGGCCGGGAAGTCCAGCAGCAGCGGCGCCCAGCCCTTCAGCTCGACGCCGGTCTGCTGCACCGTGGTCATCAGCTCGTCCAGCCGCGCCTCGTGCGCCTTCACCTCCGGGAGACGCCGCTCGCCGGCCCGGACCGCCGCAGCCGCCTCGGCGGCGTCAGCCCGCACCGCGACCAGCTCGTCGAGGACCGGGCGCAGCTCGGCCAGCACCTGCCGCGCCTCGTCCACCGTGAACAGCCCCATGTCGCTGACGCTAGGCGCAGCCCGCCTCCGACGGCGTGACCTGGCTCACTACAGTGACGCCATGAGCCTCAACATCGCGACCATGCTGCGGGAGTCGGCCAACAAGGACCCCGACAAGCCGCTCTGCCACATCAACGACCTGACCTTCACCTACGCGCAGGTGGACGAGATCAGCGGCCGCGTGGCGAGTGCGTTGCTCGCCACGGGTCTGCAGCGCGGCGACAAGGTCGCCCTGCAGCTGCCGAACCTGCCGCAGTTCCTGTTCACCTACTTCGGCCTCATGAAGGCCGGCCTGGTGATGGTCCCGCTGAACCCGCTGCTGCGCGCGCCCGAGGTGAAGTACCACCTCGAGGACAGCGAGGCCAAGGTGCTCATCACCTTCGAGATGTTCGCGGAGGAGGCGTTCAAGGGCGCGTCCGAGCTCGAGGGCGTCACCACCTACGTCGTGAACATGCCGGGCAACGACCAGCGGCCCGAGGGGACCAAGCACTTCGACGAGCTGTACTTCGCCGACGACACCCGCGACATCCTGCCGACCGACGGCGACGAGACGGCGGTGCTGCTCTACACCTCCGGCACCACCGGCAAGCCCAAGGGCGCCGAGCTCACCCACCTGAACCTGTACATGAACTGCACCGTCGCCGGTCAGCTGTTCGAGTTCCAGGAGACCGACATCGGCGTGGCGGTCCTGCCGCTGTTCCACGTCTTCGGCCTGTCCAGCGTGCTGAACACCAGCGTCCGCTACGGCGGCACGATCGTGCTCATCCCGCGCTTCGAGCTCGAGCCGGTCGTCGAGGCCATCGAGAAGCACAGGTGCACGATCTTCAGCGGCGTCCCGACGATGTACTTCGGGCTGCTGAACATGGACCTGACCGGCAAGGACCTGTCGTCGCTGCGCGTCGGCGTCTCGGGTGGCGCGGCCATCCCCGGTGAGGTCATCAAGGCGTTCGAGGACAAGTTCCCGGGCTGCGTCGTGCTCGAGGGCTACGGCCTGTCGGAGTCGACCAGCACCACGACGTTCAACGTCAACGCCGAGCAGCGCAAGGTGCTCTCGATCGGCAAGCCGATCTGGGGCGTCGAGGTGCGGGTCGTGGGCGAGGACGAGCAGCCGCTGGAGCCCGGCGAGGAGAACGTCGGCGAGATCGTCATCCGCGGCCACAACATCATGAAGGGCTACTACAACAAGCCCGAGGCGACCGCCGAGGCATTCAAGGGCGGCTGGTTCCACACCGGCGACCTGGCCTACATGGACAAGGACGGCTACTTCTTCATCGTCGACCGCAAGAAGGACCTCGTCATCCGCGGCGGCTACAACGTCTATCCGCGCGAGATCGAGGAGGTGCTGTTCGAGCACCCCGCCGTCGCCGAGGCCGCCGTCATCGGCAAGAAGGACGAGAAGCTCGGCGAGGAGGTGCTCGCGTTCGTCGCCCTCAAGCCGGGTGCATCGGCCGAGCCGGAGGAGATCATCGCCTTCGCGAAGGAGCGGCTCGCGGCGTACAAGTACCCGCGCGAGGTCCGCATCGTCGACGAGCTGCCCAAGGGCGCGACCGGCAAGATCCTCAAGAAGGAGCTGCGCAGCTAGCCTCAGCCGCTCATCGCGCCCCGCCCGGGACTCCCGGGCGGGGCGCGCTGCTGAGCTCCTCCTCGTCGGCGACCCGCGGCGACAGCAGCAGCGCGAGCCCGGCCAGTGCGGCGCTCAGCGCGCAGACCGACCAGACGGTGAGGTAGCCGCCGAGGGTCGCCGCGCCCTCACGCGGGTCGTCGATCGAGCCGGTCGAGGCCAGCGCGATCGCGAACACGGCGGAGGCGATGGCGCCGCCGATCGTCTTGGTGGCATTGGTCATCCCCGTCGCGAAGCCGGTCCGGTCCGCGGGTGCCGCAGCGGCGGCGGCGGCCGGCAGCGCCGCGACGAGCGCACCCGACCCGACGCCGATGACGGCCATGTTGAGCAGCGCCTGCGCGGTCGTGTCGTGGAAGGGCAGCCACAGCGCGTACCCGACCGCGACGAGCCCGCACGCCGCGACCAGCGCGCCGCGCGGCGTCAGCACGCGCGCGGCCAGCGGCAGGGACAGCGCGCCGACGACCATCGTCACGACGTAGAGCCCGATGAGCGTCGACACGAAGGACGCCTCCGCGCCGAGGCCGTAACCGGCCACCTCCGGCTCGGTGCGGGCGAAGGTGGACAGCGGGATCTGCGCGCCCAGCACCGACATCCCGAACAGGAACGCCGTCAGCTGCACCGGCCACTGACCGGGCGCGGCCAGCAGGCGCACGTCGATCATCGGCTCGTCCTGAGCCTGCTCGACCCGCACCAGCGGCACCACCGCCAGCAGGCCGAGTGCCACCAGCGCCCAGGCCAGCAGGCTGTGCGCGCCCTGCAGGCGGACCACGATGAGCCCGCCCATGACCAGACCGAGCACGAGCGTCACCAGGCCGAGGCCCCGCCAGTCGATGCCGCTGGTTGCCTCACCCGGAGTCGGCGCGATGCCGAACCACACGACCAGCAGGCAGACGGTCACGGCCACGGCGGGCAGGGACAGCAGCACCGTCATCGAGGTCGCCTCGACGAGCGCGCCGCTGGTCAGGGCGCCGAGGATGACGCCGAGCTCGAGCGCCGCGACCAGCACGGCGGCAGCGCGGCGGGTGAGCCGTCCCTGCTGGCCGCTGCCGGCCGTGCGCCGGTAGACGATCGCGATCTCCAGCGGCAGCCACACGACGTACGCCCCCTGCAGCGCCGACCCGATGAGGAACGTCGTGAACGACGGGGCGAAGGCCATGACCCACGAGCCGACCGCGGTGACGGCGGTGGACAGGAGCAGCACGTTGCGGTGGCCCCACAGGTCGCCCAGCCGGGCGAGGAATGGCACGGTCAGCGCCGCGACGACGAGCTGCGCGGCCTCGAACCAGTTGACGTCGCCGTCGGCGATCTCGAGGTTGTCGGCGATGTCGGTGAAGATCGGCGTGTAGTAGCCCTGCAGCACGCCGCTGGCGATCTCGACGCAGACGAGCAGGCCGACGACCGCCCAGAGCCCAGGGAGGGTCGCGGGCGGTCGCGCCTCGCGCACGGCCGTCACGCGGGCAGGCCCTCGATCAGGCGGGAGTACCAGCGGACGCCGTCGGCCAGGTCGTCCAGCCCGAGGTGCTCGTCGTAGGAGTGGATCGACTGCCGCTGGGCCTTGGTCATGCGGAACGGCGCGTACCGGTAGACCCGCTCGCACAGGCCGGTGAAGAACCGGGAGTCCGTCGCGGCCATCATCACGTACGGCGTCGGGACGGCGTCCGGGAAGCAGTCGGCGATCGTGCGCTCCAGCAGCCGGAACGCCTCGTCGTCGGTGGGGGAGACGGGGCTCGGCTCGTTCTGCTCGACCACCTCGATCGCGACCTGGTCGTCGCGCACCGCCTTGCGCACGTGCGCCAGGGCGGAGGCCACCGTGTCGCCGACCATGATGCGCAGGTTGACCCCGGCGGTGGCGCGCGAGGCGATGACGTTCAGCGCCGGTGAGCCCGACAGCGTCGTCACTGCAGCGGTGGTGCGCGTCATCGCGGCGGACTCTGGTCCGGCGGCGACGAGCACCCGCGACAGCAGCGGACCGAGCCGGGCCGCGCGCGCGAGCAGGGGGCGCAGCGGGAGCGGCGCGTGCGGCGCGATGCGCTGGAGCAGCTCGAGCGTCGGCTGCGGCGTCCGCGACGGGAAGGGTGCTGCCTCCAGCCGCGTGATCGCCCGGGCGATGCGCGCGGTCGGGCCCATCGGCGCCGGCGTCGAGGCGTGCCCGCCGCGCCCCTCCACGACCAGCTCCACCGAGGTGGTGCCCTTCTCGGTGACCCCGATCACGGCCAGCGGCGGCTTCACGCCGGGGAAGGCGCCGGCCGCGATGGCGCCGCCCTCGTCCAGCACGAACCACGGCCGCACCTCGCGCCGCCGCAGCTCCTCGACCGCGAGCGGGGCGCTGTCGCCGCCGACCTCCTCGTTGCAGCCGAAGGACAGCCACACGTCCTGCGCGGGCTGGAAGTCATGTGCCAGCAGGCGTTCCACCGCTTCGCAGATGCCGACGACGCAGCCCTTGTCGTCCAGGGTGCCGCGCCCCCAGAGCGCCCCGTCGGCGATGACGCCGTCGAAGGCCGGGTGCTGCCACGGTGCGCTCTCGTCGACCGGGACGACGTCGGTGTGCGCCATCAGCACGACCGGCCGCTCGGCAGAGCGCCCCCTCCAGTGGAAGAGCAGGCCGTGCGTGGCGACGCGCGTGAGCTCCAGCCGCTCGTGCAGCAGCGGGTACGCCGAGGCGAGCTCGACCAGCAGCTGGTCGAACGCCGCCGTGTCCACCAGCGCCGGGTCGCGGTAGGACACCGTCGGCAGCCGGACCAGCGCCTGCAGCGTCCGGACGGCGGAGTCCCGGACCTCGTCCTGCTGCGGCATGCGTCCCTCCTGCGCCGCCGGCGGTCGCGGCGGTGCAGCCTGCACTCCACCAGGCCCGCGCAGCCGGAACAAGCGCCGCGCGGGCCGCGCTTCACGGGGCATGAGCACGGACCTGTACGACGCGTTCCGCCAGGGTGAGCTGTTCCTGCGTGCGGGCCAGCCGACCGAGGCCGCCCGGCTGGTGCAGCCGGTGGTGGAGGCCGAGCCGGCCAACGCCGCCGCGCTCGAGCTCTTCGCTCGCGCGCTGCTGCACTCCGCGCAGCTCGTGCGCGCCGAAGCCGCGCTGCGGCAGCTGGTCGAGCTGCAGCCAGACGACGGCTGGGCGCGCTTCGCGCTGGCCCGGGCCATGGAGCGCCAGGGCAAGGACGCCTCCGAGCACCGGCGGCTGGCCGCTGCGCTGGGGTTCGACGCCTGAGGGACCGTGCCCTCAGGCGATGTCCTGTGCCAGCTCCCACACGGCCCCGGCGGGGTCGGCGAAGGCCGCGGTCCGCTTACCCCACGGGCGGTCCACCGGCCTGTTGAGCAGGGCCACGCCCCGCTCCTGCAGCTCCTGGCAGACCCCGTCCACGTCCTCGACCCACAGGCTGAGCAGCATCCGGGGGGTCGCCCCGACGGCCTCGGGTCGTGCCGGCGCGACGACCTCGGCAGCGGCGGCCACCTGCAGCACGTTGAGCACGGTCCCGCCCAGGTCGAAGACCGTGGACACCTCGTCCTGGAGGACCTCCCGGAGTCGCAGGACGTCGCGGTAGAAGGCGCTGACCTCGTGCACGTCGTCCACGAACAGGGTCAGCGCTCCGAGCCCGGCGAACGAGGTGCTCAGGTCAGGACCAGGTGCTGGTGGCCGTCGAGCAGCTCGCGAGCGGCGTCGAGATGACCGGCGTGGCAGGCGGGGTCGACCTGCCACGCCTGAGGTCGTCCCCTACAGCAGGGTCGCGGCCACCGTCGCGCCGAGTTCGCGGCACTGCTCCAGCGCGTCCCGCGACGGCGCGCCGTTCACCGTGACGGGCGCCGCGACCGGCTTCCACGACAGCCCGGTCGCGATGCGCTCGACGGCCCGTACGGCACCGCTCGTGTCGTCGCCGCCGTGCACCCACAGCCCGTACGGCAGCCCGCCCCTGTCCTGCAGCACCGGGTAGTAGACGCCGTCGAAGAAGTGCTTCAACGCGCCGGACATGTAGCCGATGTTCGCCGGCGTCCCGAGCAGCACCCCGTCGCACTCCAGCACGTCGACTGCGGACGCCGTCAGCGCTGGCCGGGTCACCACCTCCACGCCGCTCAGGTCCGGGTGGCGGGCGCCCCCCAGTACCGCCTCCAGCAGGGCCTGGGTGGCAGGCGACGGCGTGTGGTGGACGACGAGCAGCCTGGGCATGTCGGCCATCCTGCCGGGGCCTGGCGGCTAGCGTGGGACGGCGTGAGCGGGGTGCGGGTGAAGAAGGCGCTGCAGGCGCTGGACGCCGCGCTCGCCGCCGTCCCCGGCTCGCAGGAACGGCCCGGGCAGCGGGCGATGGTCGACGCCGTCGCGACCGCCCTCGGCTCGGGCGAGCACCTGCTGGTGCAGGCCGGCACCGGCACCGGCAAGTCGCTCGGCTACCTCGTGCCGGCCCTCGCCAGCGGCAAGCGGGTGGTCGTCGCCACCGCCACCAAGGCGCTGCAGGCGCAGCTCGTCGACAAGGACCTCCCGCGGCTGGTTCAGGCGCTGGCGCCGGTGCTGGGGCGCACGCCGACGTACGCCCTGGCCAAGGGACGCGGCAACTACGTCTGCCTGCAGCAGGTGCACGGCGGGCCCGGTGCGCGCGAGGACGAGCCGAGCGACAGCCTGTTCGACGGGCCGCAGTCCTCGCTCGGGACGCAGGTCGTCCGGCTGCGCGAGTGGGCGGGGGAGACCGAGAGCGGCGACCGCGACGAGGTGCCGTTCCCGGTCACCGACCGCGCGTGGCGGCAGGTGTCGGTGAGCGCGCGGGAGTGCCTGGGCAGCAAGTGCCCCGACCGCGTCGACTGCTTCGCCGAGAAGGCCCGCGAGGAGGCGAAGGAGGCCGATGTCGTCGTCGCCAACCACGCCATGCTGGCCGTCGCGACGTTCAACGGCATCCCCGTGCTGCCCGAGCACGACGCGGTGATCCTCGAC
>JAOPWK010000027.1 GCA_025965735.1 Frankiales bacterium | reverse complement strand
CGGCGACCGCCTTCTCCGCGGACGCCGACCACGACGTCGTCGACGCCACCGCGATCCCGAGCGACCGGATGGGCCTGGACATCGGCCCCCGGAGCGGCCAGGTCTTCAGCCAGGCGCTGACCGGTGCGAAGACGGTCTTCTGGAACGGCCCGATGGGCGTGTTCGAGATGGCGCCGTACGCCGAGGGCACCCGCGGCGTCGCCGAGGCCGTCGCGTCCCTGGACGGCGCGCTGACCGTGGTCGGCGGCGGCGACAGTGCCGCGGCCGTGCGGGCGCTGGGCGTCGACGAGTCCCGCTTCACCCACATCAGCACCGGGGGAGGCGCGAGCCTGGAGTACCTCGAGGGCAAGGCGCTGCCGGGGCTGACGATCCTGGAGGGCTGATGGCCAAGGCCAAGCGCCAGCCGCTCATCGCGGGCAACTGGAAGATGAACCTGAACCACCTCGAGGCCATCGCGCTGGTGCAGAAGCTGGCCTTCAGCCTCACGCCGGAGGACCACGAGAAGGTCGAGTGCGTCGTCGTCCCGCCGTTCACCGACCTGCGCAGCGTCCAGACGCTGGTGGACGGCGACAAGCTGCGCCTGAAGTACGGCGCGCAGGACCTGTCGATGCACGACAGCGGCGCCTACACCGGCGAGATCAGCGGTCCGATGCTCGCCAAGCTCGGCTGCTCCTACGTGCTCGTGGGACACAGCGAGCGCCGGCAGTACCACGGCGAGAGCGACGAGGTCTGCCGGGCCAAGGTCGCCAAGGCCATCGAGCACGGCATCACACCGATCCTCTGCGTCGGCGAGGGGCTGGACGTCCGCCAGCTCAACGGTCAGATCGACCACACCGTCGGTCAGGTCTGCGCGGCCCTCGAGGGGGTGCCGGCCGAGCAGGCGCGCAGCATCGTCGTCGCGTACGAGCCGGTCTGGGCCATCGGCACCGGTGAGGTGGCGACGCCGGACGACGCGCAGGAGGTCTGCGGCGAGGTGCGGCTGACCCTCGCGCAGCTGTACCCGGGCGAGCTCGCCGACGGCGTGCGCGTGCTCTACGGCGGGTCGGTCAAGGCCTCGAACGTCGGCGACCTGATGTCCCAGCCCGACGTCGACGGGGCCCTCGTCGGGGGCGCCAGCCTGGACGCCGCGGAGTTCGCCGAGCTCTGCCGCCTCGCCGCCGGCTGAGCGCGCTGCGCGCTGGATGACGCGCTGATCACAGCGCGGTGTAGCCCTCGCCGTCACGCGTCACAGGACCGTCACGATTCGTGCTGCGGGCCCGTCGGGTCCCCGTGGCAGGCGCGCAAAGGTGCTTGCATGGGCTCATCCCGCCGGGCTGTCAGCCCGGTACAGGTCCGTACTCCCGTGTTCGGGAGAAGGAGGAACAGCCGGTGCAGGTCCACAGGAAGAGAATGCGCGTCAGCGCCACTCTGCTCACGATCGCGCTCGCCGCGACCGCGTGCGGCGGGGGCAGCGACGACGGCGACGGCGGTGACACCGAGGGCAAGGCCGGTGGCACCTTCTCGCTGTACATCGGCGAGCCGGAGAACCCGCTGATCCCGAGCAACACCAGCGAGACCGAGGGCGGTCAGGTCGTCGACGCGCTCTTCACCGGTCTCGTCGAGTACGACTCCGAGACCACCGAGCTCGCCATGACCGGTGTCGCCGAGTCCGTCGAGTCCGAGGACTCCCAGAACTGGACGATCAAGCTGAACGAGGGCTGGACGTTCCACGACGGCACGCCCGTCACCTCTGACTCCTTCATCAAGGCGTGGAACTTCGCGTCCAACAGCACCAACGCCCAGGGCGGCTCGTACTTCTTCGCCAACATCCAGGGCTACGACGAGCTGCAGGCGGCCGAGGGCGCTGCGGCTCCTGCGGCGACCGAGCTGTCCGGCCTCAAGAAGGTCAGCGACACCGAGTTCACCGTCGCGCTGAAGGACCCGTTCCGCCAGTACCCGATCACGCTCGGCTACACGGCGTTCTCGCCGCTGCCCGAGTCGTTCTTCGCCGGCAAGCCGGCCCAGGACGCCTTCGGCAAGAAGCCGATCGGCAACGGCCCGTTCAAGGCCGACGGGGACTTCCAGGCCGGCAAGGGCTTCACGGTCAGCCGCTACGAGGAGTACGCCGGCACCAAGGCCAAGGCCGACGCGGTCGAGTTCCGCGTCTACACCGAGGTCAACACCGCCTACACCGACGTGCAGGCCGGCAACCTCGACTTCTCCGACGTCCCGCCGGACGCCATCAGCACCTACCAGGACGAGTTCGGCGACCGCGCCATCGACCGGGAGACCAGCACCTTCCAGTACCTGGGCTTCCCGACCTACGACCCGCGCTTCAAGGACAAGAAGGTCCGTCAGGCCTTCTCCATGGCGATCGACCGCAAGGCGATCTCCGAGGCCATCTTCAACGGCACCCGCGCGCCGGCCTACTCCGCCATCTCGCCGGTCGTCGACGGCCACCGCGAGGACGCCTGCAAGTTCTGCGAGTACAAGCCGGACGAGGCCAAGAAGCTTCTCGAGGAGTCCGGCTTCGACACCAGCAAGCCGGTCGACCTGTGGTTCAACGCCGGTGCCGGCCACGACGAGTGGGTCCAGGCCGTCGGCAACAACCTGCGCGACAACCTCGGCATCACCTACAAGCTCCAGGGTGGCCTGATGTTCGCGGAGTACCTGCCGAAGGGTGACGCCAAGGGCTTCACCGGCCCGTTCCGCCTCGGCTGGCAGATGGACTACCCGAGCCCGCAGAACTACCTGGAGCCGCTGTACAGCACCAAGGCGCTCCCGCCGAACGGCTCGAACTCCGCGTTCTACAGCAACCCGGCGTTCGACGACCTCGTGGCCGAGGGCAACAAGGCCGAGAACAACGAGGACGCCGTGAAGAAGTACCAGGAGGCGGAGGACGTGCTCCTGGAGGACATGCCGATCATGCCGATGTTCTTCAGCCGGGGCTCGTACGTGCACTCCGACAAGATCAGCAACGTCAAGGTCGACGCGTTCAGCAACATCGTGCTCGAGGACGTGACGGTCAACCAGTAGTGCCCTGACGGTCCCGGCGCGTGCGCCGGGACCGGCTCGGAACGGCGTGTCGCCAGGTGCCTGCACCTCGGCGGCACGCCGTTCCGCTGCGGGGGTGACACGGCCGCGTCGCGGCCCCCACAAACCCCGTCCGCGTGACTAGGCTGCCCCGACCGGGTGCCACCGCCACCCGATGAACGAGATGGAGGGTCATGGCCCGCTACATCGCGCGCCGACTGCTGCTGGCGATCCCGGTCCTGCTGGGCGCGTCCTTCCTGATCTTCGCGATGGTGTTCGCGCTGCCGGGCGACCCCATCCGCGCGCTCGGCGGTGACCGTCCGCTGCCCGTGTCCGTGCAGAACGAGCTCCGCGAGCAGTACAACCTGGACGACCCGCTGCCGGTGCAGTACGCCAAGTACGTCGGGGCCCTGGCCCAGGGCGACTTCGGCCAGGACTTCAGCGGCCGGCCGGTGTCGGAGATCATCAGCGAGCGCTTCCCGGTCACGCTGAAGCTGGCGACCGTCGCCATCCTGTTCGAGATCGTCTTCGGCCTGCTCGCCGGCATCCTGGCCGGCATCCGCCGCAAGAGCTTCTTCGACAGCCTGGTCCTGGTCTCGACCACCCTGATCGTGTCGATCCCGGTGTTCGTGCTGGGGTTCCTCGGCCAGTACGTCTTCGGCCTGCGACTCGGGCTGTTCCCCATCGCCGGCCTGAACGACGGCCTGCGGAGCTACCTGCTGCCGGGCTTCGTGCTCGCCGCGCTGTCGCTGGCCTACGTCGCCCGCCTCACCCGCACCTCGCTGGTGGAGAACCTGCGCAACGACTACGTCCGCACGGCCAAGGCCAAGGGGCTCACCCCCGCGTCCGTGGTCGGCAAGCACACGCTGCGCAACAGCCTGATCCCAGTGGTGACCTACCTGGGCGCCGACTTCGGGCTGCTGCTGTCCGGGGCCATCGTCACGGAGGGCATCTTCAACATCCCCGGTCTGGGACGCGCCGTCTTCGACGCCGTCCGCAGCCAGGAGGGCGCCGTCGTCGTCGGCATCGTGACGCTGTTCGTCTTCATCTACATCTTCTTCAACCTGCTGGTCGACGTCCTGTACGCGGCCCTCGACCCCCGGATCCGCTATGAGTGACGCGCCCCCCGACCCGCGCAACGCCTCGGCGTCGTCGGTCGCCACCGAGACGCACCCGTCGCCAGAGGCCGCCACGGGCGTCGGCAACGCCCCCGGCACGGTCCCCGAGCTGACCGCCGGCTCGGGCACCGGCGACCTGCGTCAGGCCAGCCTGTGGTCCGACGCGTGGCGTCAGCTGCGCAAGAACACCCTGTTCCTCATCGCGTCCGCGATGCTGCTGGTGCTGACGGTCATGTCGATCGCCCCGCAGCTGTTCACGAGCATCGACCCACGGGCGCGCGGCGCCTGTCAGCTGGGTGACTCACGCCAGGGCCCCGGCACCAACGGCGCCTGGTTCGGCTACGACACCTTCGGCTGCGACTACTACTCCACGGTCATCTACGGCGCCCGCGTCTCGATGATCATCGGTCTGGTGGTCGTGGGCGGCTCGATGCTCATCGGGGTCTTCCTGGGCGCGCTGGCCGGCTACTTCGGCGGCTGGTTCGACACGGTCATCGCCCGCATCACCGACGTCATCTACGGCCTGCCGACGATCCTCGGGGCCATCCTGCTGCTGCAGCTGCTGGCCTCGCCCCGGTTCTTCGGCGAGCGCAACCTCGCGACCGTGTCGATCGCGCTGATCCTGCTGGGCTGGCTGACGTTCATGCGCCTGTTCCGGTCCAGCGTGATCAGCATCAAGGAGACCGACTACGTCAGCGCGGCCCGCGCCATGGGGGCCAGCAACAGCCGGATCATCCTCAAGCACATCGTCCCGAACGGCCTGGCGCCCGTGCTGGTCTACGGGACGATCGCGGTCGGCGGCATCATCGCCGCGGAGGCGACGCTGTCCTTCCTCGGCATCGGCCTGCAGCAGCCCGCGATCTCCTGGGGCCTGCAGATCAACAGCGCCCAGAACTACATCCGCAGCTCCCCGCACCTGCTGTTCTTCCCGAGCGTCTTCCTGTCGGTGACGGTGCTGTCCTTCATCCTGCTCGGCGACGCCCTGCGCGACGCCCTCGACCCGAAGCTGCGCTGACATGACGAGCGTCCTCACCAGCCCGACAGGAGCCGCCGCCGGCGGAGCACCGCTGCTGGAGGTCGACGACCTCTACGTGGAGTTCCGCACCGACTACGGCGTCGTGCACGCCGTGAACGGCATCAGCTACACGCTGAACGCCGGCGAGACCCTGGCGATCCTCGGCGAGTCCGGCTGCGGCAAGTCCGTCAGCGCCCAGACCATCATGGGCATCCTGGACACCCCGCCCGGCTTCGTCACCGGCGGCGAGATCCGCTACAAGGGCCGCGACCTGCTGAAGATGGGCGCCAAGGAGCAGCGCGACATCCGCGGCGAGGAGATCTCGATCGTGTTCCAGGACGCGCTCTCCTCGCTGAACCCCGTGTTCAGCGTCGGCGCGCAGATCGGCGAGATGTTCCGCCGGCACCGCGGCACCTCCCGTGGCGAGGCCAAGAAGCTGGCCATCGAGCTGATGGACCGGGTGCGCATCCCGGCCGCCAAGGACCGCGTCGGGGACTACCCGCACCAGTTCTCCGGCGGCATGCGCCAGCGCGTCATGATCGCGATGGCGATCGCGCTCGACCCGGCGATCCTCATCGCCGACGAGCCGACCACCGCGCTGGACGTCACGGTGCAGGCCCAGATCATGGACCTGCTCCAGGAGCTGCAGGACGAGACGGGGATGGGGCTCATCCTCATCACCCACGACCTCGGCGTCGTCGGCGAGATCGCCGACCGCGTGGCGGTCATGTACGCCGGCCGGATCGTCGAGACCGGCGCCACCGACGCCGTCTTCAGCGCGCCGGCGATGCCCTACACCGAGGGGCTGATGGCCTCCATCGCGCGGGTCGACCAGAAGGGGCAGCGGCTCAACCCGATCGTCGGCTCGCCGCCGAACCTCGCCGACCTGCCGACCGGCTGCCCGTTCCACCCGCGCTGCCCCCGCGCCACCGACTACTGCCCGACCGCGCTGCCGCCGCTGCTCGAGGTCGTGCCGGGCCGGCGCAGCGCGTGCCACTACGCCGAAGAGGTGCTCAATGACCACTGACACCACGCCCGGCGCCGCGCCCACGGTCCGCCACGAGGCCGACCCGTCCGGTGTGCCGCTGCTGCGCGTCGAGGGCCTGGTCAAGCACTTCCCGATCACCCAGGGCATCGTCTTCAAGAAGACGGTCGGCCAGGTGCGCGCCGTCGACGGCGTCAACTTCGAGCTGCGCTCCGGCGAGACGCTCGGCCTGGTCGGCGAGTCCGGCTGCGGCAAGTCGACGGTGTCCAAGCTGCTCATGCAGCTGGAGAAGCCGACCGCCGGGAAGGTGTACTACAAGGGTGAGGACGTCACGCACCTGTCCGGCAAGGACCTGCGCCGGCTCCGTCGCAACATCCAGATCATCTTCCAGGACCCGTACTCCTCGCTGAACCCGCGCATGACCGTCGGCGACATCGTGGGCGAGCCGTGGGAGATCCACCCCGACGTCGTGCCGAAGGGCCAGCGGTCGCAGCGCGTCCGCGAGCTGCTGGAGCGGGTCGGGCTGAACCCGGACTTCGTCAACCGCTACCCGCACCAGTTCTCCGGCGGCCAGCGCCAGCGCATCGGCATCGCCCGCGCGCTGGCCCTGCAGCCCGAGATCATCGTGTGCGACGAGCCGGTGTCGGCCCTCGACGTGTCGGTGCAGGCGCAGGTGGTCAACCTGCTCGAGGAGCTCAAGCGCGACTTCGGCCTGGCGTACATCTTCATCGCGCACGACCTGTCGGTCGTCCGGCACATCAGCGACCGGGTCGCGGTGATGTACCTCGGCAGCATCGTCGAGATCGGTACCGAGGACGAGATCTACGAGCAGAGCGCCCACCCGTACACCCAGGCCCTGCTGTCGGCCGTGCCGGTGCTGGACCCGGTGGCCCGGTCGCAGAAGACGCGCATCATGCTCACCGGCGACGTGCCGAGCCCGGCCAACCCGCCGTCCGGTTGCCGCTTCCGCACCCGCTGCTGGAAGGCGCAGGACATCTGCGCGACCGACCCGCCGGAGCTGGTCGACCGCGGACAGGGCCACCCCGTTGCGTGCCACTTCGCGGAGGCGGTGACCATCGTCGGCGGCGACACGCACGTGCCGGAGCCGACCACGGACCTGTCGGAGCCGGTCGAGACGCGCGCGTCGGCCAAGCGCCGCACGGGCAGCTGAGCGGGCTCACCCCGCTATCCTTGCCGCACCCCTTCGATCGGAGTCTGTTCCTGTGGTGACCTTCCTGTCCCTCCTGCTGACGATCACGAGCATCTTGATGATCGTGCTCGTCCTGCTGCACAAGGGGAAGGGCGGCGGCCTGTCCACCATGTTCGGCGGCGGCGTCTCGAGCTCGCTCGGCGGCAGCGCCGTGGTGGAGAAGAACCTGGACCGGCTGACCATCGTCTGCGGGCTGGTGTGGATCACCAGCATCATCGCGCTCGGCCTGCTCCTCAAGGAGACGGCGCCCGCCGTCTAGGCCTTCGGCTGACAGCCGGGCTCCGGCCCGACACGATCCTCCCGTACGACCTCTCGAACGAAGGGCAGCACCGTGGCAGGCGGCAACGCGATCAGGGGAAGCCGGGTGGGCGCCGGCCCGATGGGCGAGGCGGAGCGCGGCGAGGCCGCCCCGCGTCGGCGCATCCCGTTCTACTGCGCCAACGCGCACGAGACCCGGCCGTCCTTCGCCGATGACGCCGCCGTGCCGGAGACCTGGGACTGCCCGCGCTGCGGCTTCCCGGCCGGGCAGGACAAGGACAACCCGCCGGCGCAGACCAAGACCGAGCCGTACAAGACGCACCTGGCCTACGTGCGGGAGCGCCGCAACGCCGAGGACGGCGAGGCCATCCTCGCCGAGGCGCTCGCGAAGCTGCGCCAGAGCCGCTAGCACCTGCACGTCCTGCACGTCCGGACGCCCGCCCGCTGATGCCCGGCGCGGCGGGCGTCGGCGTCTCCGGCCGTGGGTGCGCGTGATCATCCGCAGCATCGCTCCCCACAGCGGCGGTGCCGGCTGCTGAGGGCGGGGATCTTGCGGAGGTGCTGCTGCCGGGATCAGCGGCGGCGCAGGTCGCGGGGGAGCCGGGAGGCTGCCGCCTCGTCCAGCAGCCAGAGGGTGTCGCTGTGCCCGCGCACGCCGGCGGCAGGCACCTGCACCGGCCCGGCCCCGCCGAGCGCGATCGCCACCATCGGCGCCTTCTCCTGGCCCGCCACCACGAACCAGACCTCCCGGGCAGCGTTGAGCGCCGGGAAGGCCAGGCTGACCCGGGTGGGCGGCGGCTTGGGGCAGCCGTGCACGCCCACCACGAGCCGGTCGTCGTGCGCAGCGGGCGACTCCGGGAAGATCGACGCGGTGTGCCCCTCCGGGCCCATGCCGAGCAGCAGCACGTCGAACGGCGGGACGTCGTGGTCCGGCGGGGCGGCTGCCCGCAGCTCGTCCGCGTACCGCGCCGCCGCGGCGTCCGCGTCCTCGCCGTCGACGCCGTCGAGGGAACCCATCGGGTGGACCCGCGCGGGGTCGAGGTCGAGGTGGTCCAGCAGCGCCTCGCGCGCCTGCCGCTCGTTGCGCTCCGGGTCGTCGGCGGCGACGAAGCGCTCGTCGCCCCACCACACGTCCACCCGTCGCCAGTCGACGGCGTGCCGGGCTCCGGAGCGGCGCACCGCCTCGAGCACGGCGATGCCGACGCCGCCGCCGGTCAGCACGACGGAGGCGGTGCCCCGCCGCGCCTGCGCGTCCACCAGGTGGGTCAGCAGCCGCGCCGCGACGGCCTCGGCGAGGACGTCCTGGTCCCGGACGACGACGACCGTCGGCGCGGTGGTCACGAGACGGTGAGGGCCGGATCGGGGTCGGCGGCCTCGGTCGGGTCGTGCCAGACGTGCGTGCGGGTCGGTGCCCGCTCCGGAAGCCCCTCGACGCCCGTGGCCGCGGCCAGCGCCGCCGCGTAGGTCTCGTCGGCGTCCAGCCGGCGCAGCTCCTCGGCGAGCAGGTCACCCAGCTCACGCCGCTCGAGCGGCATGGTGCGGTCCGGCTGACCGGTGCGCCTCATGGTGGCCGTGGAGCCGTCGCCGCGGCTGAGGTGCACCTCGCCGTCCTCCAGCCCGATGACGACGGCGCTGATGCCCTGCACGTCGACGTCCACCACCTCGGCCTGCACGCCGAGGCATGTCGTCAGCCAGCCGGCGATGAGGGCGCGCGTCGGGTTGCCCGCGTCGCCGTGCACCTGCGCGCTGGTGGCGGTGCTGGTGACCGAGTCGAAGGCGGACGCGCAGAGCGCCCGCCACAGGGTGGCGCGGGTCCAGGCCAGGTCGGTGTCCCCGGGTGCGTAGTCCTGCGCGCGCTGGGCCAGCGCCGCCAGCGGGTCGGCCGCCAGCGACGTGTCCGTGACCCGCCGGTCGGCGAAGACGCCGAGCGGGTCGTGCGCGATCTCGTGCGGCGGCTCGCCGAACCACCAGGTGACGACGGGCGCGTCCGGCGCGAGCAGCGGCAGCACGACGGACTCGGCGTGCAGGGCGAGCCGGCCGTACATCCGCAGCACGATCGCCTCGCCCGGGCCGAGCCGCCCGCCGATGACGACCTCGGCGTCCAGACGCGCTTCGGGGGCGTCGGGTCGTCGCCGCACCACGATGATGAGCCGGCAGGGGTGCTCGGCGGCGGCGCGGGTGGCGGCAAGCTCGGCCTGCTCGACCTTGCCCTCCTCGACCACCACCACGAGGGTGAGGGCCAGCCCGCTGGAGACCGAGCCCGCCTTGCGCCGCTCGGCGGCCAGCGCCTTGACCACCGCGGTGCCGGTGGTGTCCCAGAGCGTCGTCACGCGCCCACCCCTCGCCGATCATGCAGTTGGTGCACGCGCCGCACGCTCAGCAGGTGTGTCACGACTGCATGATCGACGGGGAGGAAGCGGTCGGCGGTCACGGGCGTCGCCAGACGCGACCGTCGCGGGCGAGCATCTCGTCCGCGGCGCGCGGCCCCCACTCGCCCGCCCGGTACAGCTGCGGCCCGTCGTCGCGCGAGGCCCAGTGCTGCTCGATCGGGTCGATCACGCGCCAGCTCTCCTCGACCTCCTGGTTGCGGGGGAACAGCGATGCGTCGCCGAGCAGCACGTCGAGCAGCAGCCGCTCGTACGCCTCCGGGCTCGCCTCGGTGAACGCCTCGCCGTACTGGAAGTCCATCGCGACGTCCCGGACCTCCATGGTGGTGCCGGGCACCTTGGAGCCGAAGCGCAGCGTGACGCCCTCGTCCGGCTGGACCCGCACGACGAGCTGGTTGCTGCCGAGCTCCTCGGTGTCGGTCTTGCTGAACGGCAGGTGCGGGGCCTTGCGGAAGACGACCCCGATCTCGGTGACCCGGCGGGGGAGCCGCTTGCCGGTGCGCAGGTAGAACGGCACGCCGGCCCAGCGGCGGGTCTCCACCTCGAGCCGGACGGCGGCGAAGGTCTCGGTGCGGCTCGCCGGGTCGACCCCCTCCTCGGCGCGGTACGCCTTGACCCGCTCGCCCGCGAGCCACCCCTGGTCGTACTGCCCCCGCACGGCGTAGGCGTCCAGGTCCTTCGGGGGCTTGAGGGCGCCCAGCACCTTGCGCTTCTCGGTGCGCAGGCTCTCGGCGTCGAACCCGACCGGCTCCTCCATCGCGGTGAGGGCGAGCAGCTGCAGCAGGTGGTTCTGCAGGACGTCGCGGGCGGCGCCGGTCCCCTCGTAGAAGCCGGCGCGGGTGCCGATGCCGACGTCCTCGGCCATCGTGATCTGCACCGAGTCGACGTGCTTGCTGTTCCAGATCGGTTCGAACAGCTCGTTGGCGAAGCGCAGCGCGAGCAGGTTCTGGACCGTCTCCTTGCCCAGGTAGTGGTCGATCCGGAAGACGTCCTGCGCGGTGAACACGTCGTCGACGAGGTCGTTGAGCTCGCGCGAGGACGGCAGGTCGTGGCCGAACGGCTTCTCGACGACCACGCGCCGCCAGCCGCCGGACGCGGCGTTGTCGGCCATGCCGGTGCGCTGCATCTGCTTGAGCACGGTCGGGAAGGCCGTCGGCGGGATTGACAGGTAGAACGCGGCGTTGCCCTGCGTGCCGTGGCTGGCGTCGAGCTCGCGCAGCATGTCGGCGAGCTTGTCGAACGCGTCGTCGTCGTCGAAGGAGCCGGGCAGGAACTTCATCGAGTCGGTGAGCCGGTCCCACGTCGACTCGCGGAACTCGGTGCGGGCGCCCTTCTCCGCGGCCTCGCGAGCGAGCTGCTCGAAGTCGCCGTGCTGCCAGTCGCGGCGGGCGAAGCCGAGCAGCGCGAAGCCAGGCGGGAGCAGGCCGCGGTTGGCCAGGTCGTAGACGGCCGGGATGAGCTTCTTCTTCGCCAGGTCGCCGGTGACCCCGAAGACGACGAGCGTGCACGGGTCAGGGACCCGGGGCAGGCGCCGGTCGCCGGGGGAGCGCAGCGGGTTCGAGGGAGCGCCGCCGGTCATCCGCGGGCGGCCTCGAGCAAGGCCTGCAGCCCCTGCGTGCGGTCGGTCAGGTGCAGGGCGAGCACCGGCCGGTCCCGCGAGTCGAGCGCGCGCAGGTCGCCGAGCGCCTGCGCGGCCTGCAGGTCGCCGAAGCTGAACGGCCGGCCGGGGATCTCCAGGTCCTGCCCCACGGCGCCGGTGATCTGCAGGAACGCACCGGTCTGCGGGCCGCCCTTGTGGAACTGCCCGGTGGAGTGCAGGAAGCGCGGCGCCCAGCCGAACGTGACCGGGTGCGCCAGCCGCGAGGCGAGCAGCGCGCGGAGCTCGTGCGCGGCCGCGTCGGCCTGTCGGTCGAGGTACGCCATGACGGCGAGGTAGCCCCGCTCGGGGACGGCGTCCAGCAGCGCCTGCAGGGCCGAGGCGAGCGTGTCCGCGGAGGCCAGCAGGTCGCCCGTCGCGTGCACCTCGACGCCGCTCTCGACGAACAGCGGCTCGCGCACCGGCGACGGCGCGCCGTCGAGGATCGCGCCGGTGTTGTCCTTGCTCTCCTGGACGTTCGGCTGGTCGAAGGGGTTGATCCGCAGTGCCCAGCCGGCCACGGCGGTGGCGTACTCCCAGGCGAGGAACTGCGCTCCGAGTGGTCCGCTGACAGCGGTGCCGACGACGGGCGGCTCCACCGAGGAGGCGCTGACCACGACGAGGTGGCTGTCCGCCGCCGGCTCGGTTCCGGGCGCGTCCAGCGCCTCGACGACGATCGGCAGCAGGCCCTTGCCCTCCTTGCCGGTGGACTCGGCGACCAGCTGCTCGGCCCAGTCGCCGAAGCCGACCAGCCCGGGAGCCGGTGCCAGCACGAGCTTGTCGCGGCCGCCGATCGCGCCGCCGCCGAGCACGGCGCCCAGGGCCAGCGCGGGAGAGTCGTCCTGCGCGAGGGACGGCATCAGCGCCTCGGCCTGGTCCAGCAGCGCGCCGACGTCCGCTCCGGCCAGACCGGCCGGGACGACGCCGAACGCGGTGAGCGCGGAGTAGCGGCCGCCGACGTTCGGGTCGGCGAGGAACACGGCGCGCACCCCCTCGTCCTGCGAGGCCTTCTCGAACGGCGAGCCCGGATCTGTGACGACGACGATCCGCTGCGCGGGGTCGATGCCGGCTGCCTCGAACGCGGCGCGAGCGGCCCGTCGGTGGCTGTCGGTCTCCAGTGTGCCGCCCGACTTGGAGGACACGACGACGACCGTGCGCTCCAGCTCGACGAGCGCGGAGCGGACCTGGCCCGGGTCTGTCGTGTCCACCACGACCAGCGGCACGCCCGCGGTCTCGCACACGACCTCGGGCGCCAGCGAGGACCCGCCCATGCCGCAGAGCACGACCCGGTCGACGCCCTCGGCAGCAAGCTCGTCGCGCAGTGCCAGCACCCGGGGGAGCAGGGTGCGGCCGGTGTCCACGACGTCGAGCCAGCCCAGCCGGATGCCCGCCTCGGCGCTGGCCTCCGGACCCCACAGGGTGGCGTCCTTCTGCGTCAGCGCCTGTGCCAGTCCGGCTGACCGTGCGTCGGCGAGCACGCCCTCGGCGGCCTGCAGCAGGGCGCCGCCCGAGGTCTGGACGGTGAGATCGGCTGCGGTGACAGCGGATCCGGCGACGGGCGCAGCCATGGTCCGCGCGGCAGCCCCGCCGTCCTCGCCCGAGAGCGACGACGGCGCGACGCCCTCGCGCACCGCCTCCGCCACGTCCTCCGCGCGCGGCTCGCTCACGTGGCGCTGGTCTCGGTGGAGCCGGCCGCGGGGCCCTTGCCGGCGGGGTCGGTGCCGCCGTCGGGAGCGACGTCCGCGCCGGCCTTCTCGAGCTGCTGGGTCATCGATTCGATCAGCGCATTCCACGCCTCCTCGAACTTCGCGACGCCCTCCTCCTCGAGCTGCTGCACCACGTCGTCGTAGTCGATGCCGGCGGCCTTCAGGTCGTCCAGCACCTGCTGCGCCTCGGCGTACGAGCTGGTGACGGTGTCGCCGCGGACGACGCCGTGGTCGTGCACGGCGTCCAGCGTCGCCTCGGGCATCGTGTTGACGGTGCCGGGCGCGACGAGCTCGACGACGTACTGCGTGTCGTCGTACGCAGGGTCCTTGACGCCGGTGGAGGCCCACAGCGGGCGCTGCGGCTTGGCGCCGGCCTGCGCGAGCGCCTTCCACCGGTCGGAGCCGAAGACCTGCTCGTAGTGCTGGTAGGCCAGCCGGGCGTTGGCGATGGCGGCCCGGCCGCGCAGCGGGTGACCGTCGCCCAGCCGCTTGTCGACCTCGCTGTCGACGCGGCTGACGAAGAACGAGGCCACCGAGCCCATGCCGGACAGGTCGTGCCCGTTGGCCCTCGCCTGCTCCATGCCGGCCAGGTAGGCGTCCATCACCGCGTCGTAGCGCTCGAGCGAGAAGATCAGCGTGACGTTGACGCTGATGCCCTGCGCCAGCGTCGCGGTGATCGCCGGCAGGCCCGCGAGGGTGGCCGGGATCTTGATGTAGAGGTTCGGCCGGTCGACCAGCCACCAGAGGGCCTTGGCCTCGGCCACCGTGCGGTCGGTGTCGTGGGCGATCCGCGGGTCGACCTCGATCGACACGCGCCCGTCGAGCCGGTCCGAGCGCTCGTACACCGGCATGAGCACGTCGCAGGCCCAGCGCACGTCGTAGGCGGTGAGCGAGCGCACCGCCTCGCCGACGTCGGTGCCGCGCAGGGCGAGGTCGCGGACCTGCTCGTCGTAGGCGGCGCCGTCCGAGAGCGCCTTCTGGAAGATCGACGGATTGGTGGTCACGCCCACGACGGGGCAGTCCCGGACGAGCTCGGCCAGGCCCCCCGACGCCAGGCGGGACCTGCTGAGCTCGTCCAGCCACACCGCGACTCCAGCGGCGGA
>JAOPWK010000078.1 GCA_025965735.1 Frankiales bacterium | reverse complement strand
CCACCGTCAAGGACTTCGTGGACAAGGAGATCATCCCGTACGCCACGGACCTCGAGCACAAGGACGAGTTCCCCGAGGCGATCGTCGAGGGCATGAAGGAGATGGGCCTGTTCGGGCTCATGATCCCGGAGGAGTACGGCGGCCTCGGCGAGTCGCTGCTGACCTACGCGCTGGTCGTCGAGCAGATCGCCCGCGGCTGGATGAGCGTCTCCGGCGTCATCAACACGCACTTCATCGTGGCGTACATGCTCATGCACCACGGCACGACCGAGCAGAAGGAGCGCCTGCTCCCGCTGATGGCCACCGGCGAGCTGCGCGGCGGCTTCTCCATGAGCGAGCCGGGCTGCGGCTCGGACGTCTCCGCCATCAAGAGCCGCGGCGTCCGCGACGGTGAGGAGTACGTCCTCGACGGCCAGAAGATGTGGCTCACCAACGGCGCCCGCGCCGGCCTGATCGCGACCCTGGTCAAGACCGACGAGGGCGGCGACTCGGTCTACAAGAACATGACGACGTTCCTGGTGGAGAAGGAGCCCGGCTTCGGCCAGACGGCCCAGGGGATCACCATCCCCGGCAAGATCGAGAAGATGGGCTACAAGGGCGTCGAGACGACCGAGATGGTCATGGAGGCCGCCCGCGTGCCGGCCTCCAGCATCCTGGGCGGCGAGGCCGGTCGAGGCCGCGGCTTCTACCAGATGATGGACGGCGTCGAGGTCGGCCGCGTCAACGTCGCCGCCCGCGCCTGCGGCATCTCGATCCGCGCCTTCGAGCTCGCGATCGCCTACGCCCAGCAGCGCTCCACCTTCGGCAAGCCGATCGCGCAGCACCAGGCGATCCAGTTCAAGCTCGCGGAGATGGCCACCAAGGTCGAGGCCTCGCACGCGCTGATGGTCAACGCCGCGCGGCTCAAGGACGCCGGCAAGCGCAACGACGTCGAAGCCGGCATGGCCAAGCTGCTGGCCTCGGAGTACTGCGCCGAGATCACGCAGGAGTCGTTCCGCATCCACGGCGGCTACGGCTACTCCAAGGAGTACGAGATCGAGCGGCTCATGCGCGAGGCGCCGTTCCTGCTCATCGGCGAGGGCACGTCCGAGATCCAGAAGACGATCATCAGCCGCGGCCTGCTCAAGGACTACAAGCTCCAGGGCTGAGGACGTACGCGCAGGAGGCCGGTACCCGTTCCCGGGTGCCGGCCTCCTGCATGATCGGCCCGTGGCGACGTGGGACGACGTGCGGCGGATCGCGCTCGACCTGCCTGGGGCGACCGAGCACGACAGCGGCAGCACCCGGGCCTGGCGCGTCGGCAGCAAGGCCTTCGCGTGGGAGCGGGTCCTGCGGCGGGGCGAGCGGGCGGGGCTGACGGACCCGCCGGACGGGCCGGCGCTGGGCCTGCGCACCGCCGACGTCGAGGCGGTGGACGGGCTGCTCGCGGCCCGGCCAGGGGTCTTCTTCGTGACAGCCGGGTACGGCGTGCACCCTATGGTGCTGGTGCACGTGGAGCGGGCCGGCTTCGAGGACCTGGACGAGGCGCTCACCGAGGCCTGGCTGGCTCGCGCGCCCAGGCGGCTGCGCGAGCCCTTCCTGCAGGGCTAGGCGGCGCGCGCGGCCGTGAGCGGCTGGAGGAGCTCGGCGACCTCGCCCACGACGGCCGCGATGCTGCCGTCCTGCAGGCGCTGGTCCACGGTGTCGACCGTGACCGCCGCGCCGAGGAGATCGGCTCCGGCGTTGCCGAGGACGGTGCGCAGCGCGACGACCGCGCGGGCTCCGCCGACGCCGCCGGGGGAGGCCGCCACGGCGAGGACCGGCTTGCCCACGAGGGCGCCGGCGGCGTACGGCCGGGACAGCCAGTCGATGGCGTTGCCGAGCAGGCCCGGGATGGTCCCGTTGTACTCCGGCGTGACCACCACGACCGCGTCGGCGGCGGCGACCTGTGCGCGCAGGGCGAGCACCTCCGCGGGCGGGCTCGCCTCGAGGTCCTGGTCGAAGAACGGCAGCCCGGTGAGCCGGGGGGCGAGGTGGGCGTCGGGGAGCGCGGCGGCGAGGGCCTCGCCGAGGGCGCGGGTGTACGAGGCGGTCCGGGCAGAGCCGGTCAGGACGAGGACGGACATGAGGGGCCTCCTGGGGCACGGGATCCTCCGGTGCAAGGAAGTTGAGACCTCAACCATTCCCCGCTCCCTAGGCTGGCGCCGTGGCCCTCGACCCGGACGCCGTGCTGCTGCAGGTGGAGGCCCACCTGCTGTCGGTGCTCGGCCAGGACAGCGGCCGCGCAGGGGTGTCCTTCCTCGGGACCGAGCGGATCGACGTGCTGCGCTTCGGGCCGGACCCGGACGGGCTGGTCCGCTACGCCACGCTCGGCATGAGCCGCGCGCCGATGGGCGACCCGGGCGCGCTCGTGGTGCTCGAGGACGGGCCGCGGGCCGAGCTGCTGCTCAGCGTCACCGACCTGCACGACACGGTGCTGCGCCGGCTGGCCGTGCTGGCGGCCAGCCCGAGCGTGGAGGGCGTGGTGCTCGTGCCGGGCGCCGGCCTGGACCTCGGCGAGCCGCTGTGGGACGGCAGCCGCTTCACCGCCGTGCTGGTCGGCGAGCCCGGTGGGCTGGTGCCGGACCTCGAGCTGGAGGGGCACGAGCCGGTCCGCTTCCTGCCGCTGCTGCCGATGACGCCCAACGAGGCGGCCTGGAAGCGGGTGCACGGCGCGCAGGCGCTGGAGCAGCGCTGGCTCGAGCGGGGGACCGACCTGCGCGACCCGCACAGGGCCGAGGTCGACCTGAGCGCCCCGTGACGCCAGCCGGTCTTGCTGAGCCTGCACTCGCTGCGCGACGGCCCCGCGTGTCCAGCAGCGACTGCAGGTCCACGTGATCCGCCCGTGAGCGACCTCGTCGACCGGCTGCGACTGCAGGTGCGGCACTGCCGCGGTGCCGGCAGCCCGCTGACCGCCGACGTCATCGAGGCCGCCGCGGACGACCTGGAGGCCGGCGGCGTCTGCGCGGAGCTGCTCGGTCCGCTGGCGGACGACCCGCCCGGCAGCGTCCCGGCATTGCGCTTCGCCGGCGCGCTGCACCGACTGGTGCTGGACCGGCGGGCGCCTGCCCTCGCGCTGCACTACCCGAGCGTCGGCGGCACCACCGGCGACGTGCGCCCGGTCGTGCTCGACACCGTGCGCGAGCACCTCGACGTCCTGCATGAGCTGGTCCGCCGGCCGGTGCAGACCAACGAGGTGGGCCGCAGCAGCGCGCTGCTCGGCGGGCTGGTGCGCGTGCAGGAGCAGACCCGGCTGCCCGTGCGCCTGCTCGAGGTGGGCGCCAGCGGCGGGCTGAACCTGCTGGTGGACCGCTTCGCCCACGAGGTGGTGGACGGGGTGGTCCTCGGCGACCCGGCCAGCCGGGTGCGGCTGCGGCACCCGTGGCAGGGCCGCCACCCGGAGCACGTCACGCCGGAGGTCGTCGAGCGGCGCGGCTGCGACCCCGGACCGCTCGACCCCACCAGCACCGAGGACCGGCTGACCCTCACCTCGTACGTCTGGGCCGACCAGGTGGAGCGCTTCGAGCGGCTGCGCGCCGCGCTGCAGCTCGCGGCCGCGGACCCGCCGCTCGTGGAGCGACGGCCGGCGATCGCATTCCTGTCCCGGGAGCTGGCCGAGCCGCGTCCGGGGGTCGTGACGGTCGTGTGGCACAGCGTCGTGCGGCAGTACGTCGCGCCGCAGGAGCGGGCGCAGGTGGACGCCCTGCTGGAGGAGGCAGGTGCACGCGCGACGGCGGACGCGCCGCTGGCGCACCTGTGGCTCGAGCCGGAGCGGTTCGGCCAGGGGTTCCGCTTGCAGGTCGGGCTCACCAGGTGGCCGGGCGGTCGTACCGCCGTCCTCGCCGACTGCCAGGGGCACGGACCCCCGGTCGTGTGGCGCCCCTCACGCTGACAGACTCGTGCCACCCACGACGCGCATGGAGGCAGCAGTGCAGTTCGGCCGGTACTACGAGGAGTTCGAGGTCGGCGCGGTCTACAAGCACTGGCCGGGCAAGACGGTCACCGAGTACGACGACCACCTGTTCTGCCTTCTCACGATGAACCACCACCCGCTGCACCTGGACGCGAACTACGCGGCCACGACGCAGCAGAAGAAGAACGTCGTCGTCGGCAACTACGTCTACTCGCTGCTGCTCGGCATGTCCGTCGCCGACGTCTCCGGCCGCGCGATCGCCAACCTCGAGGTGGAGTCGCTCAAGCACGTCTTCCCGACGTTCCACGGCGACACGATCTACGGCCAGACCGAGGTGCTCGACAAGACCGAGAGCAAGAGCAAGGACGACCGCGGCGTCGTCTACGTCGAGACCAAGGGCTACAACCAGGACGGCGTGCTGGTGTGCATCTTCCGGCGCAAGGTCATGGTCCCCAAGCGCGTGTACGCCGAGAAGACCGGCGGCGAGTTCCCCGGGCGCCCGGAGCTGCAGGAGTAGGACGATCTTCGGCGGGGAAGAGCAGCCGACATGGACAACACCGCTGTGCTCATCATCGTCGGCGTGCTCGTGCTCGCCGCCATCGCTGCCGCGGCGGGCCTGTTCGACCGGACGCGCCGCGTGCAGCGCCGAACGGTGGTGCAGCAGCCGCCGGTCGTCCAGCAGCCCGTGGTGCAGCAGCCGGTCGTGCAGCAGCCGGTGGTCGAGGAGCGCACCACCCGCCGCATCGTCGAGTAGGGCGCGGCATGACGACCGCGCAGTACGTGGTGCTCCTGGGGATCCTGCTGGGCCTCAGCGCGGGGTTCCTCGTGCTGAACGCCCGCGGGCACGCCGAGCTGCGCCGTCTCCTCACCCCGCGCGAGCGTCGCTGACCGACTGCTTGACCAGACGCGCCCCGCGGCGGACCGTCGCCTCATGACCCCCGCCACCTGCCCGCGCTGCGACGAGCCGCTGCGGGCTCCCGGCCTGATGTCGAGCTCCTGGGACTGCGACCGGCATGGCGCGGTCCAGCCGCTGCGCCGCTGGACGCGGATCACGCCGGAGGTCGTGGCGCAGGCGGCACGCAAGGCCGCTGTCCCCCTCTGGTCCCCGCTCCCGCTGCTGCCCGGGTGGACCGTCACGGGGCTCGCGATGGCCGGCGACGAACGGGGCGGCGCCCGCGCCACCGTGCTCGCCCTGTCCGGGCCCTCCCCGCTCGGCGGCCCGGCCGACATGCTGCTCATCGCGGAGGAGCCGGGGGTCGGCCTCGGCGCCCACCTGGCCGGCGGCGACGGCCTCGACCCCGGGGACGTCACCCAGGGGCCTCCGGAGGCCAAGGTCGAGGCTGCCGGGCACCCCACGGCGCTGTGGCGCTGGAACAGCGCCGACGACCGGGTGGCCTTCGTCGGGGAGGCGTCCGGCGTCTGGCTGTACGCGGTGCTGTGGCCGCCGGCGGCCGAGCTCGTGCTGCTCGAGCACGTCCAGCTGCACGACCTGCGGCACGAGACGCACGTGGACCTGGAGCTGCCGATCGGCGCTCCGACAGCCCGCCTCGGGAGCCCGGTCGACGCCTGAGCCGGCGGCTAGCGTGCGACCGTGCTGATCGACCTCCACACCCACTCAACCGCGTCCGACGGCACCACCCCGCCCGCTGAGCTCGTGCGGCAGGCGCGCGACGAGGGCCTGGACGTCATCGCCCTCACCGACCACGACACCACCGCCGGCTGGGCCGCCGCGGCCGGGGCGCTGCCCGCCGGCCTGTCCCTCGTCCGCGGCGCGGAGATCTCCTGCGTCCGCGACGGGATCAGCCTGCACCTGCTGGCCTACCTGTTCGACCCCGAGGACGCCGCGCTCACCGGCAAGCTGCAGGAGATGCGCGACAGCCGGGTCCGGCGCGGCGAGCGGATGTCCCAGCTGCTCGAAGCGGCCGGCACCGGCGTCACCTGGGCGCGGGTGCGCGAGCTGGCCGGTGGCACCGTCGGACGGCCGCACGTCGCGCAGGCGCTCATCGAGCAGGGGCTCGTCGCGACCGTCAGCGAGGCGTTCAGCAACCAGTGGATCGGCGCGGACGGGCCGTACTACGTGGCGAAGATGGAGCTGGACGTGCTCGACGCGGTGCGTCTGGTCACGGGTGCCGGGGGCGTCGCCGTCTTCGCGCACCCGGCTGCCAGCAAGCGTGGCCGCACCGTCGGCGATGACGTGCTGGCCGACATGGCCGCCGCGGGGCTGGCCGGGGTCGAGGTGGACCACGTCGACCACGGGGAGCAGGCCCGGGTGCACCTGCGGGGGCTGGCCGCTGAGCTCGGCCTGCTGATGACCGGCAGCAGCGACTTCCACGGCACCAACAAGACCGTGCGGCTGGCCGCGTACACCACGGCGCAGGAGCAGTACGAGCGGCTCGTCGCGCAGGCGACCAGCGGCACCGGGGTGCTGACGGCATGAGCGTGGCGGCATGAGCGGCTGGTTCGACGCGACGCTGTTCGGCGCGGTCTTCGTGACCCTGTTCGTGATCATGGACCCGCTCGGGAGCATCCCGCTGTTCCTCGGGCTGACCGGCGGGCGCAGCAACAAGACCCGCGCCAAGCTCGCGGGGCAGGCGGTGCTGGTCAGCCTGTTCGTCATCACGCTGTTCGCGATCGTCGGCCAGCAGATCCTCACGTTCCTGGGCATCGGGATCCCAGCCCTGCAGGGCGCTGGCGGGCTGCTGCTGCTCATCGTCGCCCTCGAGCTGCTCACCGACCGGGCCGACGAGCCGTCGGAGGTGCGCGACGTGAACGTCGCGCTCGTGCCGCTCGGCACGCCGCTGCTGGCCGGTCCGGGCGCGATCGTCGCCACGATCGTCTTCGTCCAGCAGGCGGACGGCGCCGCGGACGTCACCGCGATCGCGGCCGGGATCGTCGCGATCCACCTGGCCGTCTACCTGTCGCTGCGCTTCAGCGTCGGCATCACGCGGATCATCCGGGAGAGCGGCATCGTGCTGCTGACGCGCATCGCCGGCCTGCTGCTGTCGGCCATCGCCGTGCAGCTGGTGGCCGACTCGGTGCGTGGCTTCCTCGCGGAGGGGTGAGAACCCCTTCGTGACCCGCTGGCTGCTCGCTGTCCTCCTCGCGCTGACCGCGCTCGCCGGGCCGGCCGCTGCGCTGGACACGGACGGGCTGGCCGAGCGCCTCGGGGACGACCCGGTGCTGGTCGACCCGCGCAGCGGCATCCGCATCGACCAGGACGCGGTGCTCGAGGCCGTGGAGGCTGCGCCGGTCCCGACCTACGTGCTCCTGCTGCCGCAGCGTGACGTCGACAGCGACGAGAGCGGGATCGACGGCGTGCTGCTGCGCGTGGTCGAGGCCCTGGACGACCCGCGCGCCGTGGTCGTCGTCGTGACGGACGCCGGCGAGCTGCAGGCCGGCGAGGGCGGCTCCTCCGGCGTGGAGGCGAGCGCCCTGCTGGACCGGATCGTGCAGGCGCGCAGCGAGCAGGCCTTCAACGGCACGGCCCTGACCGCCGCACTGGTGGAGTTCGCCGAGGGCGTGGCCAGTGGCAGCCAGGAGGGAGCCGAGCGCGGCGTCAGCGGGGTGGACCGCCAGGCGGTCGGCGTCGCCGGGCTCATCGGCGTCGCCATCGTCGGCGGCGGCGTGCTCTGGCTGCGGTCGCAGCGCAAGGTCCAGCGGGAGGCACCGCTCACCGAGGACGTGATCAGCAGCGGCGGCTGGTAGGCGCGCGGCCGTCAGCGGGGTAGGACTTCGGCATGCGCCGACCTGCCCTTGCCCTGCTGGCCCTGCTCGGCGTCCTCCTGGCTGCGCCCGCCTCGGCGCAGGCGACGCTGACCTCGCTGGACGAGGTGGTCGCCGAGCTGCAGCAGGACCAGGTCTTCGTCGACCGGGACGCCGACGTGCCGTTGGACGAGGCAGACGCGCGCGACATCGTGGCGGGGTCGGAGGTGCAGGTCTACGTCGCGGCGCTGCCCGCGGCGGCGGCCGCGCGGTCGGGCGGCGACGCCGCGGTCGTCGAGGCCCTCGGTGAGGCCCTGGCTGACGAGAGCGCGGTCGTCCTGCTGCTCACCGACCGGCCTTCTGTGTACGCCGACAACAGCCAGGCCCTGGGTGCCCGCGGGGTGAACGCCGGAGCGGCCCTGCGCTCCGTCCAGCGCGGCGACTTCGACGAGGCCGGGCTGCGCGACGTCCTCCAGCAGTTCGTGCAGGCGGTCGACGCGCAGGCCTCCGGCGGCAGCGCGGACGGGAGCGGCTCCCGCCCCGGTGGCGGCACCGGCCTGCTCCCGGTCCTGGCCGTCGGCGCCCTGGGCTTCGGCGCGTACACGCTCGTCCGCGGACGCAAGCGCAGCAAGGCCAACGCCCAGTCGCTGCAGGACGCGCGCGCCGACGTCGAGTCGCTGTACGGCCGGCTCGGCAGCGACGTCCAGCTGCTCGCCCCCGGCGACGACGCCATCGCGCGCCAGGCGCTCGCCGATGCGGGCGAGCGCTACAACGCCACCGGTGCGCTGATGGCCAAGGCGGACACGCTCGGCGAGTTCGCTGCCGCCCGCCGCACCGCCGTGGAGGGGCTCGCGGCGGCCCGGGTCGTGCGCCAGCGGCTGGGCCTGGACCCGGGGCCGGAGGTCCCGCTGCCGCCGAGCGCGGGCCCGCAGCTCCAGGAGAAGGCCGTCGTGCAGGTCGGCGAGGAGCAGTACGAGGGCTCGCCGCAGTACGAGCCCGGCCGCCCGCATTACTACGAGGGCGGCTACTACGGCAGCCAGCACGTCCCCGGCGGCTGGTACGCCACGCCGTTCTGGCAGACCCTGCTGCTGTCCAGCGTCCTGAACGGCGGCATGTACGGCCGCCGCCGCTCGTACCACGGCGGGGGCTACTCCTCGGGCGGCATGTTCGGCGGCGGCATCAGCGGCGGCACGATCGGTCGCCGCGGCGGCGGCTTCGGGGGCTTCGGCGGCGGGGGCGGCTGGAGCGGCGGCGGTCGTCGCGGCGGCGGCGGCAAGTGGTGACCGCGTGATCTTCATCGGCGGCGGCGGCGGCTTCGGCCTGCTCGCGCTGCTGGCCATCTTCCTCCTGTTCTTCAGCGGCGGTGACCCGGGGCTGCTGATCCTGGTGCTGTTCGTCGGCGTGCCGTACCTGCTCTTCCGGATGGTGCGCCGCGCCGCGCGCACGTCCGTCTCGCTGCCGCCGATG
This sequence comes from Frankiales bacterium, assembly GCA_025965735.1. Classification (GTDB taxonomy): domain Bacteria; phylum Actinomycetota; class Actinomycetes; order Mycobacteriales; family SCTD01; genus SCTD01. The sequence goes on along the minus strand of JAOPWK010000078.1, from coordinate 673 downwards.
CAGACGCCGCCGCAGCAGCAGGCCTGGCAGCCGCCGCAGCAGCCGGTGCTGCCGCCGGTCACCGCGGCCGACGTCAGCTCGCTGCGCGACCGCCTCGGCCACGACGTCCGCAGCCTCGAGCCGGGCGACGACCCGGTGTCGCGGCAGGCGATGGCCGACGCCTCCGAGCGCTACTCCACCGCGAGCACGCTGCTCGAGCGAGCCACCTCCGACGCGCAGCTGCGCACCTCGTGGCTGGCCGCTGTGGAGGGCCTGAACGCCACGCGCATCGTCCGCCAGCGGCAGGGCCTCGACGTCGGTCCGCCGGTCCCCGCACTGCCCAGCAGCGGCCAGGTGCTGACCCGCCCCGCGCGCATCGACATGGAGGGCCGCTCCTACACCGGCGCGCCCGCGTACGAGCCGGGCCACCCGCACTGGTTCCCGGGCGGCTACTACGGCGGTCGGCACGTGCCGGGCGGCTGGTACGACGTGCCGTTCTGGCCGAGCGCGCTGGTCCTCGGCGGCCTCGGCGGCTGGGCGCTCGGTGGGCTGATGGCCGGCGCCATGTACGGCGACGGGCTCTACGGCGACGAGATGTACGGCGGGGGCGTCGACCACGGGGGCTTCGAGGACGCGGGCGCCGACGGGGGCTTCGGCGGGTTCGGCGGCGGGGGCGGCTGGGACGGCGGCGGGG
>JAOPWK010000074.1 GCA_025965735.1 Frankiales bacterium | reverse complement strand
CGCGACCTTGGCCGGCACGCCGTCCTTGTCGTGGCGACGGAAGTCGATCAGGCGGTACGCGCGCTTGTGCCCCCCGCCCTGGTGCCGGGTGGTGATGCGCCCGTGCGCGTTGCGGCCGCCCTTGCTGTGCAGGGGACGGACCAGCGACTTCTCCGGCGTGTCGCGTGTGATCTCGGCGAAGTCGGCCACCGAGGAGCCACGACGGCCCGGCGTGGTCGGCTTGTACTTGCGGATGCCCATGTCTGTCTCTCTCCCGTGTGAAGTCCGGTGCGGCTGGCCTGGCGGCTCAGCTGACCGGGCCCCCGAAGATCTCGATGCGGCCCTCGCGCAGCGTGACGATGGCCCGCTTGGTGGCGGCGCGCTGGCCGAAGCCGCTCTTGGTGCGCTTGCGCTTGCCCTGGCGGTTCAGCGTGTTGACGTCGCTCACCTTGACGCCGAAGACCTTCTCGACCGCGATCTTGATCTGGGTCTTGTTGGCGTCCGGGCGGACGAGGAACGTGTACTTGTTCTCGTCGAGCAGGCCGTAGCTCTTCTCGGAGATGACCGGCGAGAGCAGGATGTCGCGCGGGTCGGTCAGGTCGCTCATGCCGAGCCCTCCTCAGGCTGGACGACCGACGGGACGTCGCTGTCGATCTCGTGGGTGGAGAGGTCCTCGCCAGGGGTGTTGTGCTGGGGAGCAGCCTCGCCGCTGGTGGCGCGGGCCTTGGCGCGGCGGCCCTTGGGGGTCGGCGCCAGGAAGGCCTGGAGCGCTCCCTCGGTGAAGACGACGTCGTCGCTGACCAGCACGTCGTAGGTGTTCAGCTGGCCGGGGCTCAGCATGTGCACCGTCTGCGCGTTGCGCAGCGACTTCCAGCTCAGCTCGTCGTGGCGCTCGGCGACGACCAGCACGTGGTTGCGGGTGCTGATCGCGGCGAGCAGGGCGACGGCGGACTTGGTCGACGGCGCACCGGCGCTCGTCAGCGAGCTGACGACGTGGATGCGGCCGTGGCGAGCGCGGTCGGACAGCGCACCGCGCAGGGCGGCGGCCTTCATCTTCTTGGGGGTGCGCTGGCTGTAGTCGCGCGGCTTGGGGCCGTGCACGACGCCACCGCCGACGAACTGCGGCGCGCGGGTCGAGCCCTGGCGGGCGCGGCCGGTGCCCTTCTGGCGGTAGGGCTTGCGCCCACCACCGCGGACCTCAGCGCGGGTCTTGGTGCTGTGCGTGCCCTGACGGGCAGCGGCCAGCTGGGCCACGACGACCTGGTGGATCGTCGGGATGCTGACCTGCGCGGCGAAGACCTCGGCCGGCAGCTCGACGGTGCGGCCCGAGGGGCCGTCCGGCGTGCGGACGTCGACGGTGATCGGCGCGGACTCTGTCGTGGTGGTCGCAGTGCTCATCGCGCCACACCGCCCTTCCCGAGGCCGCCCTTGGCGGCGGTGCGGACGAGGACCATGCCGCCGCGGGGGCCGGGGACGGCGCCCTTGATGAGCAGCAGGCCGCGCTCCGCGTCGATGGCGTGGACCGTGAGGTTCTGGGTGGTCGTGCGGACGTGGCCCATGCGGCCGGCCATGCGGGTGCCCTTGAAGACACGGGCCGGCGTGGCGCAGGCGCCGATGGAGCCGGGCTTGCGGTGCGCGCGGTGGACACCGTGCGAGGAGCCCAGTCCCTTGAAGTTGTGGCGCTTCATGACACCGGCGTAGCCCTTGCCCTTGCTGGTGCCGACGACGTCGACGCGCAGCACGGAGCCCTCGGTGGGGCCGAACACGTCGGCGGTGATCTCCTGACCGACCGTGTAGCCCGCGATCTCGTCGGTGCGGATCTCGACGAGGTAGCGGCGCGGCGGCACGCCGGCCTTGGCGAAGTGGCCCGCCTCGGGCTTGTTCACCTTGCGCGGGTCGACCGCGCCGTACGCGATCTGGACGGCGCTGTAGCCGTCCTTCTCGGGGGTGCGGATCTGGGTGACCACGCACGGGCCGGCCTTGACGACCGTCACCGGGATGATCCGGTTGTTGGCGTCGAAGACCTGGGTCATCCCCAGCTTCTCCCCCAGGACGCCCTGGGTCTGATTCGGCATGTCTGCGTCCCTACAGCTTGATCTCGATGTCGACGCCCGCCGGCAGGTCGAGTCGCATGAGCGAGTCGACCGTCTTCGGCGTGGGGTCGAGAATGTCGATGAGGCGCTTGTGCGTGCGCATCTCGAAGTGCTCGCGCGAGTCCTTGTACTTGTGCGGCGAGCGGATGACGCAGTACACGTTCTTCTCGGTCGGCAGCGGCACCGGCCCGGCGACCTGGGCGCCCGTACGCGTCACCGTCTCGACGATCTTGCGCGCCGAACTGTCGATGACCTCGTGGTCGTAGGCCTTGAGCCTGATGCGGATCTTCTGTCCCGCCATGTGGCTGTACGTCCTGTCTAGAAGTGGTGCCGCTGACTGACTGTCGGTCTGAGGTGTCCGCCCCACGCGCTCGGGTGTGTCGCGCGGCGCCTCAGGGAGGTGCAACGGGCACGAAGGAGTGCAAGGCGGAACGGGGTCCTGCGATTCCCGGTGCGGGGGCGGCGCGGGTGTGACCCGCGCCGCCCCCGTCCCGGAAGACGTGCGGGTACTACTTGGTGATCTTGGTGACCCGGCCGGCGCCGACGGTGCGGCCGCCCTCGCGGATGGCGAAGCGCAGGCCCTCCTCCATGGCGATGGGCTGGATGAGGGTCACCTTCATCTCGGTGTTGTCGCCGGGCATGA
>JAOPWK010000067.1 GCA_025965735.1 Frankiales bacterium | reverse complement strand
TTCGAGGCGCAGCACCACCGGTCGCGGCTGGTGCGCCGCAGCGGCCTCGGCAGCGTCGTGACCACCGACTCGCGCACCCCGCCGCTGCGGCCCGCCAGCGCCGACCGGGTGCTGCTGGACGCTCCGTGCAGCGGTCTCGGGGCGCTGCGCCGGCGGCCCGAGGCCCGGTGGCGGCGGCAGCCGTCCGACCTGCCCGGGCTGACGAGGCTGCAGGGCGAGCTGCTCGCGTCCGCGGCCGCGCTGCTGCGCCCCGGCGGCGTCCTGGCGTACGTCACCTGCTCGCCGCACCTGGCCGAGACGGTGGTGCCGGTTCTGGACGTGCTGCGCCGCCACCCCGAGCTGGAGCAGGTCGACGCCCGCCCGCTGCTGCCCGGCGTCCCGGACCTCGGCGACGGGCCGGCAGTCCAGCTGTGGCCGCACCTGCACGGCACCGACGCGATGTTCCTCGCTGTCCTGCGCCGCCGCTAGCATCCGCGCGACCCCCGAGGAGCCCCGTGACCCGCCGCGCCCAGATCTCGCCGAGCATCCTGTCGGCCGACTTCGCGCGCCTGTCCGACGAGCTCGCTCGGCTCGACGGCGCCGCCGACTGGGCGCACGTCGACGTCATGGACAACCATTTCGTCCCCAACCTCACGCTGGGACTGCCGATCGTCGCCGCCATCCTCGCGACCAGCGACGTCCCGGTGGACTGCCACCTCATGATCGAGGACCCGGACCGCTGGGCACCGGCGTACGCCGAGGCCGGCGCCGGCAGCGTCACCTTCCACGTCGAGGCCGCCGCCGCGCCCGTGCGGCTGGCTCGCGCGCTGCGCAAGGAGGGTGCCCGCGCCGGGATGGCGCTCAAGCCGGCCACCCCGGTCGAGCCGTACGTCGACCTGCTGCCCGAGCTCGACATGCTGCTGCTGATGACCGTCGAGCCGGGCTTCGGCGGCCAGGCCTTCCTTGACGTCGTCCTGCCGAAGATCCGCCGGGCGCGCAAGGCGATCGGTGACCTGGACGTGTGGCTGCAGGTCGACGGCGGCGTCAGCGACGAGACCATCGAGCGGTGCGCGGAGGCCGGCGCGGACGTCTTCGTCGCGGGCTCGGCCGTCTACGGCAAGGACGACCCGGCCGAGGCGGTCCGCGCCCTGCGGGCCAAGGCCGCGCCGTTGGTCGGCCCCGCATGAGCGGGCGCATCCTCGTCGCGGACGACGACCGCGACATCGCCGGGTTCGTCCAGCTGAACCTCGACCTCGAGGGCTACGACGTGCAGGTCGTGCACGACGGGCAGGCGGCGCTGGACGCCGTGCTCGCGGACCCGCCGGACCTCGTCCTGCTCGACGTGATGATGCCGGTCCTGGACGGTGTCGAGGTGCTGCGGCGGCTGCGCGCGAACCCGGCGACCGCAGCCCTGCCGGTGGTGCTGCTGACGGCCAAGTCGCTGTCCGCGGACAAGGTCGTGGGGCTCACCGCCGGCGCCGACGACTACATCGTCAAGCCGTTCGACACCCTCGAGCTCATCGCCCGCGTCCGGACCACCCTGCGGCGCACCGCCGAGGCCCGCTCCGCCTCACCGCTGACGGGACTGCCCGGCAACCACCGGATCGACAGCGAGATCACGGCGCGGGCCGCGGCCGGGGCGCCGTACGCGGTCTGTCACGTCGACCTCGACGAGTTCAAGAGCTTCAACGACGCATACGGGTTCCTGCGCGGTGACCGGCTGCTGCTGGCGCTGGCCTCGTGCCTGCTGGACACGGTGGCGCAGGCGGGGGAGCCGCGGCCGTTCCTCGGGCACGTCGGCGGCGACGACTTCGTGGTGGTGTGCACGCCGGAGCAGGCCGAGCCGCTCGGGCAGCGGCTCATCGCCGGCTTCGCAAGGGAGGTGCGCAACCACTACGACCAGGCCGACCTGGAGCGCGGCTGGCTCGAGGTGGTCGACCGTCGCATGGAGCTGCGCCGCCACCCGGTCGTGACGGTGAGCATCGGCGTGGCCTGCGGCACCGGCGAGGGCCGCGACCACCGGGAGGTCGTCGCGGCGGCGGCGGAGATGAAGAGCTGGGCCAAGACGCAGCCGGGCTCGCTGGTGGCCGTCGACCGGCGCGGCTGAGCATCTCTGGCAGACTGAGCGGGACATCACGCGCGCTCCGGGGCAGGTGAGATTCCTGACCGGCGGTGACAGTCCGCGACCCGCTGGCAGCCAGTCAGCGGTGGACCCGGTGGAACTCCGGGACCGACGGTGAGAGTCCGGAGGAGAGGCAGCGCGCGGCCGGTGACGGCGCACGCGTGCGCCTGTCCCGGCCGTCCCCCCGGAGCGCGTCCACGTACGCGAGGGGGCACCGGTGGAGCAGGCGGAGGCGATGCGCCTCGCCGTCGCGCTGTCCGCCCGCGCGCTCGGCACCACCAGCCCGAACCCGCCGGTCGGGGCCGTCGTCCTCGACCGCGACGGGCAGGTCGTCGGTGAGGGCTGGACCCAGCCTCCTGGCGGGCCGCACGCGGAGGTCGTCGCGCTGCAAGCAGCGGGCGCACGCGCTGAGCGGGGCACCGTGGTGGTCACCCTCGAGCCGTGTCGGCACACCGGCCGCACCGGTCCCTGCACGCAGGCGCTGCTCGACGCCGGCGTCGCGCGTGTCGTCGTCGCCTGCGCCGACCCGACCGATCAGGCCGGCGGGGGAGCGGACGTCCTGCGCGACGCAGGCGTCGAGGTCGAGACGGGCGTCCTGCAGGACGAGGTCGCGCAGGGGCCACTCGAGGCCTGGCTGACCAGCCGCTGCACCGGTCGGCCGTTCGTCACCTGGAAGTACGCCGCGACCCTCGACGGCCGGAGCGCCGCCGCCGACGGCACCAGCCGCTGGATCACCTCGGAGCCGGCCCGCGCAGACGTGCACCGCCTGCGCGGCGAGGTCGATGCGGTGCTGGCCGGCGTCGGCACCGTCCTGAAGGACGACCCGCTGCTCGACGCGCGACCCGATCCCGGCCACCAGCCGCTGCGCGTCGTCGTCGACACCCGCGCGCGCACGCCGCTCACCGCGAAGTGCCTGGCGGGGGATCGTCCCGCGCTGGTCGCCACCGGCCCGCTGCTCGACGAGCCCGGCTACCCGTCCACCGTGCAGCTGCCGCTGCGCGACGACCACCTCGACCTGGCCGCGCTGCTCGACCACCTGCAGGAGGTGCACGGCGTCGTCAGCGTCCTGCTCGAGGGCGGGCCGACGCTGGCCGGTGCGTTCGTCGCACAGCAGCTGGTCGACCGGGTCGTCGGCTACGTCGCGCCGGCGCTGCTGGGTGACGGGCCCCACGCCCTCGGCGTGGCAGGCGCGGGAACGATCACTGCGGCGCACCGGTTGCGGTTGGACGACGTCACCCGCGTCGGAGACGACGTCCGCTTGACGATGAGGAGGGCCTGAGTGTTCACCGGCATCGTCGAGGAGCTCGGTGAGGTCGTCGCCGTCGAGCCCCTGCAGGACGCCTCTCGCCTGACCGTCCGCGGGCCGCTCGTGACCAGCGACGCCGGCCACGGCGACAGCATCTGCGTCAACGGCGTCTGCCTGACCGTGGTCGACAGCCGCGACGGCGCCTTCACCGCCGACGTCATGAGCGAGACCCTCCGCAGGTCCAGCCTGGGGGCGCTGAGCGCCGGCAGCCCGGTCAACCTCGAGCGCGCCGTCCGCGTCAGCGACCGCCTCGGCGGCCACGTGGTGCAGGGGCACGTCGACGGCACCGGCGAGCTCCAGCAGGTGACGCCGGACGAGCACTGGACCGTCGTGCGCATCAGCCTGGCGGACGGCCTCGCGCGCTACGTCGTGGAGAAGGGCTCCATCACCGTCGACGGCGTCTCGCTGACCGTCAGCGCGATCGGCCCGGACTGGTTCGAGGTCAGCCTCATCCCGACCACCCTTGCCCTGACCACGCTGGGCGCCAAGGGCCCCGGCGACCCGGTCAACCTGGAGGTCGACGTGATGGCGAAGTACGTCGAGAAGCTGCTGCTCGCCGGGGTCCGCCCGGTGACGGCGAACGAGGAGAAGCCGTGAGCACCACCGCAGTCGACATCGGGCTGGACACCATCGAGCGGGCGGTCGCCGACATCGCTGCCGGCAAGGCCGTCGTGGTCGTCGACGACGAGGACCGCGAGAACGAGGGCGACCTCGTCTTCGCCGCGGAGAAGGCGACGCCGGAGCTGGTCGCTTTCATGACCCGCTACACCTCGGGCTACATCTGCGTGCCGATGACCGGTGAGGACCTCGACCGGCTCGAGATCCCGCTGATGGTCGGTGCGAACCAGGAGCGCATGCGCACGGCGTACACGGTCACCGTCGACGCCCGCACCGGCATCACCACCGGCATCTCGGCCGCCGACCGCGCCCGCACGATGCAGGTGCTCAGCGACCCGGCCACGACGGCGTACGACCTGACGCGCCCGGGGCACATCAACCCGCTGCGCGCGCTCGAGGGCGGCGTCCTGCGCCGGGCCGGGCACACCGAGGCCTCCGTCGACCTGTGCCGGATGGCTGGTCTGCGGCCGGTCGGCGTGATCTGCGAGATCGTCAGCGAGAAGGACGGCCACGAGATGGCCCGCCTCGACGAGCTGAAGGTCTTCGCCGCCGTGCACGGCCTGTCCATCATCTCGATCGCCGACCTCATCGCCTGGCGCCGCCGCACCGAGTCGCAGGTCGAGCGGGTGGCCGAGGCGAAGATCCCGACCAAGCACGGGGAGTTCCGCGCGGTCGGCTACCAGAGCAAGCTCGACGAGGCCGACCACATCGCGCTGGTGAAGGGCGACATCGGCGACGGCCAGGACGTCCTGGTGCGGGTGCACTCCGAGTGCCTCACCGGCGACGTGTTCGGCTCGCGCCGCTGCGACTGCGGGCCGCAGCTGGACGCCTCGCTGGAGGCGGTGGACCAGGAGGGTCGCGGGGTCGTGCTCTACGTGCGCGGTCACGAGGGACGCGGCATCGGCCTGATGCACAAGCTGCAGGCGTACTCCCTGCAGGACAGCGGATCCGACACCGTCGACGCCAACCTGGAGCTCGGGCTGCCGGCCGACGCCCGCGACTACGGCACCGGCGCGCAGATCCTCGTCGACCTCGGCATCCGCACCATGCGCCTGCTCACCAACAACCCGACCAAGCGGGCCGGCCTGGAGGGCTACGGCCTCGAGATCGTGGGCCGGCAGTCGCTCCCGGTGCACGCCACCAAGGAGAACCTGCGCTACCTCAAGACCAAGCGCGACCGCATGGGGCACGACCTGCCCGGCCTCGCCGCCTTCGAGGACGAGGCAACAGAAGCTGCTGCCGATGCGCTCACTCCAGCAGCGACCGCCACGCCGGCTCCTGCATCGCCGGGCGGCGGCTCGCAGCCTCCGTTCGCAGGTGCGTCCGCCATCGACGAGGTGCAGCCGTGAGCGGGAAGGGGGCACCCGCAGGCGCTCCCGTCGACGCCCGCGGCGTGAGCCTGGCGATCGTCGCCACCCGCTGGCACGACGAGATCACGACCGCCCTGCTCGACTCCGCCGTCCGCACTGCCCGCGACTCGGGCGTCGAGGAGCCGACCGTCGTGCGCGTCTCCGGCGCCGTCGAGCTGCCGGTCGTGGCGCAGGCGCTGGCCGCCACGCACGACGCGGTGGCCGCCCTCGGGCTCGTGCTGCGCGGCGGCACCCCACACTTCGAGTACGTCTGCGACGCCGTGACGTACGGCCTCACGCGGGTGTCGCTGGACAGCCACACGCCCGTCGGCAACGGCGTGCTCACCTGCGACACAGAGGAGCAGGCACGGGCGCGATCCGGCCTGCCCGGCTCCACCGAGGACAAGGGCCGCGAGGCCGTCCTCGCCGCACTGGACACCGCAGTCGTCCTCAAGCGCCTGCGCACCGGCACCTACAACTGAGGGACAGACAAGTGCTCGCGATCGTCCTGCCCAAGGGCAGTCTGGAGAAGCAGGTCCTCGAGCTGTTCTCGGCTGCCGACCTGCACGTCGTGCGCGGCGGGGACCGCGACTACCACGCCCGCGTGGACGACCCGCGCATCGACAAGGTCCGCTTCCTGCGCCCGCAGGAGATCCCGACCTACGTCGAGCAGGGCATCTTCGACCTCGGCATCAGCGGTCGTGACTGGGTCACCGAGACCGGCGCCGACGTCGTGAGCCTCGGCGAGATCGGCGGCGGGCGCGCCGGCGAGGCGGTCGTGAGCGTGGTGCTCGCGGTGCCCAAGGAGTCCCCCTGGAACAGCGTCAGCGACCTGCCGGACGGCGTGCGCATCTCCACCGAGATGCCCGAGACGACGCGCCGCTTCCTGGAGGAGCACGGCGTCAAGGCCAAGGTCTTCACCAGCCACGGCGCGACCGAGGCGAAGATCCCGGACATCGTCGACGCGATCGTCGACCTGACCGAGACCGGCTCGTCGCTGCGCAAGGCCGGCCTCAAGATCATCGCCACGCTGCTCACCAGCCGGACCGAGCTGCTCGCCAACCGCGAGGCGTACGAGGACCCGGACAAGCGCGCGGCGATGGACGACATCGTGGTGCTGATCCAGGGCGCCCTGCGCGCTCGTGGCCAGGTGCTGCTCAAGCTCAACGTCCCGGCGGAGCAGCTCGACGCGGTGCTCGCGGTGCTGCCGGCGATGGCGTCCCCGACGGTCATGGCGACCGCCGGCGGGCAGCTGCAGGCGCTGGAGACCGTCGTGCCGAAGAAGGGCGTCAACACGCTGATCCCGTCGCTCAAGGCGGCCGGCGCGCGCGACATCCTCGAGCTCCCCATCTCCAAGATCGTCGAGTGACGGCGGTCGCCGGACCGCGCTCCCGCACCGCCACGCTCGCCCTCGCGGCTGCCGTCGCGTCAGGAGCCGTGGTCGCCCTGCAGCAGCGCGTCAACGGCGAGCTCAAGGTGGAGCTCGGTGACGCGCTGCTCACCGCGCTGGTCTCGTTCGGCACCGGCCTGGTCGCCGTCATCGCGGTAGTCCTGGCGCGCGCCTCGTCGCGGGCTGCCGTCGCCAGGGTGCGCCAGGTGCCGTGGATGCAGCGCCTCGGCGGCCTCGGCGGCGCCTCGCTGGTGGCGGTCGGTGCCGCGGCGGCACCTGAGATCGGCGTGGCCCTGTTGACCGTGGGCCTCGTGGCTGGCCAGACCAGCGGCGGCCTCGTCGTCGACCGCATGGGTCTGGGCCCGGGCGGTGCCCACGGGCTCACTGCCCCCCGCATCGCGGGCGCTGCGCTCTGCCTCGTCGCCGTCGGCATCAGCGTGCTCGGCGACGGTGCGCGCGAGGCCGCCCCGCTGCTGCTCGTGCTCGTCGTGGCGGCCGGCTTCGCCATCTCCATCCAGCAGGCCCTGAACGGCCGGGTGCGGCGGACCACCGGTGACGCCGGCGTTGCGACGCTCGTCAACTTCGTGGTGGGCACGATCGCGCTGGGTCTCGGCGTCCTCCTGCACGCCGCCGTGGCCGGCCTCGAGGTGGGTGACTGGCCCGGCTGGTCCGAGTGGTACCTGTACTCCGGCGGGCCGATGGGTGCGTCCTTCGTGGCCGTGGCGGCCGTCGTCGTGCGGCGGCTGGGCGTGCTGCGCCTCGGCCTCGCCGTCATCGCCGGGCAGCTCGTCGGCGCGCTGCTGCTGGACGTGCTGCTGCCCGTCCAGGACCAGACCGTCGAGCTCCTCACGGTGGTCGGCGTCGGGCTGACCCTGGTCGCCGTCGCGGTCAGCGGACGGGCGGCGCGGACGTGATCTGGCGGCTGGTGAAGCTCAACGTCGGGCTGGTGCTGTTCGCCGTCGGCCTCTGGCTCGGCCTGGAGGCAGAGCTCGGCGTCGGCCCGTGGGACGTCCTCACCGGCGGACTGTCGAAGCAGCTCGGCACCCGCTTCGGGATCACGGCGATCGGCGTCTCGGTCGTGGTGCTGCTGATCGGCCTCGCCGCGCGCGTACGGCCCGGCATCGGCACGCTGCTCAACGTGGTGGTCATCGGGGCGGTGCTCGACGTGCTGCTGCTGTCGCCGCTGCTCACCGATCTGGACGACGCGCCGATCCCAGTGCGCCTGCTGGTCACGCTGCTGGGCATCGCGACCGTCGCCGCCGGCTCCGCGCTCTACCTCGGCGCGCACCTCGGACCGGGGCCGCGGGACGGCCTGATGGTCGCGATCCACACCCGCACCGGCTGGCGCGTCGGCACCGCCCGCGCCACCCTCGAGTGCGTGGTCCTGGTGCTCGGCGTGCTGCTGGGCGGCCCGGTCGGCGTCGGCACCGTGCTGTTCGCGCTCGGCATCGGCCCGGCGGTGCAGGTCGCCTTCCGCGTGCTGCGCCAGACCCCTGTACGCCGACCCGTGGAGGCTCCGGCATGAGGACACCCCAGCACGTCCCTCGCTGGCGCTCACGAGGCGCTGGGGCCCCCCGATGGTGACCAGCCGACCGGTCACGCTGACCCGCGTCTGCTGGGGAGTAGTCGCCCTCGTGATGGTGGTCTTCACCGCGGTCGCCGTCGCCCTCGGCGGCGGGCCGGCAGGCGCTGCGCAGTTCCGGCTGCCGGACCAGATCGCGATGGTGCTGCTGGGAGCGCTCCTCTCCTGCGGTGTGCTGTCGCTGACCCGCGCGAGGGTCGTCGCGGACGCCGAGGGCGTGCGGGTGCGCAACGTGGTGGGGGAGCGCCTGTTCCCCTGGCAGGTCATCCGCGCGGTGCGCCTGGACGACGGCGCCTCCTGGGCCAGCCTGGACCTGCAGGACGACGACACCGTGGCGCTGCTCGGCATCCAGAGCAACGACGGCGAGCGGTCCGTCGAGGCCGTGCTGGCCCTGCGCCGGCTCCTGGCCGAGAGCAGGAAGGCTCCCTGACCTGACGTCCTGGTGACAGTTCGGCGTGTTCCCTGCGGAGACCTGGTGCTGTGCGGAGACTTCGGCTCCAGCACCCGCGCCGCCGCGCCGAACTCAGGGACGTGCCTGTGAGCCCCCGCCGTACCTGCCTCGCGGCGCTCGTCGCGCTCGGCCTGCTCGGGACGCCGGCGATCGCCGGCGTCGTCGACGAAACCGTCGCCAACCTCGTGCCGGCCACGGCGGTCGGGCCGCGGCCGATCGCGCTGCTCAGCGCCACCCAGCCCCAAGCGCGCAGCGTCACCCCTGAGCAGGGCGCTGCCCTGCAGCGCCGGGTCGAGGCGGCCCTGGCCGGGTCGACCGCGGGGGTGGTGTCGGCCGCGGTGGACGTGGACGGATACGGCGAGCTCGTCCGCCGCGGCGCAGGGCAGCCCCTCGCGCCCGCGTCCACGCAGAAGAGCTACGTCGCCCTGGCCGCGCTGCTCGCGCTCGGGCCCGACGCCCGCTACCGCACCGAGGTGGCGGCGACGGCGATCCCCGTCAACGGCAGGCTGCCCGGCTCCGTGTGGCTCGTGGCGGGCGGCGACCCCTACCTGGACAAGGGCTACCTGCGGCTGCTGGCGCGCAGCGTCCGGCAGCGCGGCATCACCGCGATCGCCGGCGACGTCCTGCTCGACGACATGCGGTACGACCAGCGTCGCTCCGTCGCCGGCTGGAAGAGCAGCTACATGCCCGGTGAGTCCGGGCCGCTCTCGGCGCTCGCCGTGGACCGCAACCGCTGGCGCACCGACAGCACCTTCCTGGCCGACCCCGCGATCCCCGCCGCGGTCCTGTTCCGCGACTACCTGCGGGCCGAGGGGGTCACCGTCGCCGGAGGCGTGCGGCGCGGCTACCGTCCCGCCACCGCGCGCACCGTCGCCGTGAACAACGGGACCCTGGTGACCACCGCTGTGCGGCGGGTGCTCAAGGACTCCGACAACTTCGCCGCCGAGCTGCTGCTCAAGGAGGTCGGCCGGGTGGTCCGCGGCCAGGGCACGTCCGCCGGCGGCGTCACCGCCGTCCGGTCCGTCCTGGAGCAGCACGGGGTGCCGCTGGGCACCAGCACCGACGGCTCCGGGCTCTCCACCCAGGACCGGCAGACGACCAGCGGGCAGCTGCTGCTGCTGCAGGCGGCCGACGCCAGCGGGACCGGCCCTGGCTTGCGAACTGCGCTCCCGCTGGGGTGCCGCGACGGGACGCTGAAGCGCCGCTTCTGCGGCACCGCCGCCGAGGGCCGCGTCTGGGCCAAGACCGGCACCCTCGCCGGCGTCCGCACCCTGTCCGGCTACACCGAGACGGCCAGCGGCAGGACCGTCTGGTTCTCCTTCCAGCTGACCGGCGTGAGCGACGGCGCCCGCGCGCTCGCCGCCGTCGACCGGGCCGTCGTGGCGCTGGCGAGCAGCACGGACTGAGCCCTCCCTAGGCTCGCCGGGTGAGCATCGGCGACGACGGGCTGGCCGACCCGCAGGTCACCGCCGCGCTCGCCGCCCATCAGCAGGACCCCACCCCGCGCACCCGTGCCAGGGCGCTGGCGGTCCTCGCGGCCGCTCGCGTGTTCGCCGCCGTCACCGCGCGCAGCACCGCCGAGCACGTGGACGCGGGCACCGGCCTGCGCGCCGAGTCGACCGCCGAGATGGCGCTCGTGACGCTGTCCGGCACCAGCGGGCGCGGCGTGCCCGTCTTCCTCGACGTGCCCAGCCTCACCGCCTTCGCGGAGGGAGCGCGTCCGGTACGGCTGACGCTGCGGGAGGCCTGCACCGCGACGCTCGAGGACGGCGCCGTCGCCCTGCTGGTCGACCCGACCGGAGCCGCTCTCGTCGTGACGGGCGGCGAGCTGACCGAGCTCGCCGCCGGCCGCGTGCCCGTACCCGGGAGCACCCTGTCCGCGCGGACCCAGCAGGCTGCGCTGACGACACCGCAGGACCCGGACCCCGAGCTGGTCGACCAGCTCCGGAGGGCGCTGCGCAAGGAGCGCCTGGAGGCGCGCCTGCTCGACGGCCCGGACGGGCCGGTGCTCGGCATCGCCGCAGCGCTGCCCCCGGAGGAGCTGGCCGCGCTGGCCGCACGCGTCGCCCCGCAGCTGGACCGCCCGCTGGACGTCACGGTGGTGCCGAGCAGCGGACCCGGCTACCCGCTCAGGAGCCGCCGCCCCTGGAGGTGAGCCGCTCGCCCGGCCCCTCGCCCGGCTCGTCCGGGATCGGCGAGGCCTCGCGGAAGGCCTTCTGCAGCGCCTGCAGCCCGTCGCGCAGCGGAGCGGCGTGCACGCCCAGGTCGGGCCGCGCGGCCTGCACCAGCCCGGCCAGCGCGGTGATGAGCTTGCGCGCCTCGTCCAGGTCCTGGTACGCGTCGCCCTCCTCGGCCAGGCCGCACTTCACGGCGGCGGCAGACATGAGGTGCACGGCGGCGGTGGCGATGACCTCCGCGGCAGGCACCTCGGCGATGTCACGAGCGTCAGAGGCGGGAGTGCTCACCCTGCTACCCTTGCAGAGCGACCCGGCCCCGGCATGCCCGGGGTCGTGCAAGCGGAGGTCCCACCTCCCACCCGCGGAGCTGCAGTCAGGCGCCCGGGTCCGGTCGGAGCACGGCCACCGCACCACCCTGCACCACCGGCCGTGCCCGTGGTCCGCGTGCCCTTCTGGGCGCGCGACCGGTGTGGGCCCTGCGCTGAGCGCAGGACCCCCTTCTCGTTTTGGGGCCGTCCATGCAGTCCTACGAGGAGGCCCCATCAGCGCTGAACCCCGCATCAACGACCGGATCCGCGTCCCTGAGGTGCGGCTGGTCGGGCCCAACGGCGAGCAGGTCGGCATCGTCGCCATCGGCGAGGCCATCAAGCTGGCCCAGGACAGCGACCTCGACCTGGTCGAGGTCGCGCCGATGGCCCGCCCCCCGGTCTGCAAGCTCATGGACTACGGGAAGTTCAAGTACGAGACGGCGCAGAAGGCGCGTGAGAGCCGCAAGAACCAGGTGCTCACCGTCATCAAGGAGATGAAGCTCCGTCCCAAGATCGACCCGCACGACTACGAGACCAAGAAGGGCCACGTCGTCCGC
This sequence comes from Frankiales bacterium, assembly GCA_025965735.1. Classification (GTDB taxonomy): domain Bacteria; phylum Actinomycetota; class Actinomycetes; order Mycobacteriales; family SCTD01; genus SCTD01. The sequence goes on along the minus strand of JAOPWK010000067.1, from coordinate 12,257 downwards.
TTCCTCAAGGCAGGCGACAAGGTGAAGATCACGATCATGTTCCGTGGGCGCGAGCAGTCCCGCCCCGAGCTGGGGTTCCGGCTGCTGCAGCGCCTGGGTGCTGACGTGGAGGAGCTGGGCTTCGTGGAGTCCGCGCCGAAGCAGGACGGCCGCAACATGATCATGGTCCTGGCCCCGCACAAGAACGCCGCAGACCTCAAGAAGGCCGCCAAGGACACACCCGAGGGCGCCGAGGAGCCGGCCACCGAGGCCTCGCAGCCCGCCAGCTAGCCAGACCAGCACCACCGCCGCCCGGGAACCCGGCGCGGTACCCGAGCAGGAGGACGACGGCAGACATGCCCAAGCAGAAGACGCACAGCGGCGCCAAGAAGCGCTTCAAGGTCACGGGGACCGGCAAGATCATGCATCAGCGCGCCGGGATGCGTCACCTGCTCGAGCGCAAGTCCAGCGCCCTCACGCGACGCCTGTCGGGCACCGCCGAGCTGTCCCCGCAGGACGCCAAGAAGGTCAAGAAGCTGCTCAGCAGCTGACCCCTCTCGAACCTCTCCCACTCACAGATCGGAAACACCAGTGGCACGCGTCAAGAGGGCCGTCAACGCCCACAAGAAGCGCCGTGAGGTCCTCGAGAAGGCCAGCGGCTACCGGGGTCAGCGCAGCCGGCTCTACCGCAAGGCCAAGGAGCAGCTGCTCCACTCGGCGACCTACGAGTACCGCGACCGCAAGAAGCGCAAGGGCGACTTCCGCAAGCTGTGGATCACCCGCATCAACGCGGCGGCGCGCCTGAACGACATGACCTACAGCCGCCTCATGCAGGGGCTCAAGGCGGCCGGCGTCGAGGTGGACCGCAAGGTCCTCGCGGACATCGCCGTGACCGACGCCGCTGCCTTCACCGCGCTGGTGGAGACGGCCCGCGCCGCCCTGCCGACCGACGGCACCGGCGGCCCGGCGGCCGCGAAGAACGCTGCCTGAGCAGTCCCTCGTCACGCTGACCTCCACCCGGTCACCCCGGGTCCAGGCAGTGCGACGCCTCACCCGGCGCTCGGCCCGCGGAGCCGAGCGCCGGTTCGTCGTGGAGGGTCCTCAAGCGGTACGGGAGGCGCTCCCGACGCTGGTCGAGCTGTACGCCGACCCCGACGGGCAGGAGCGGTTCGCCGAGCTGCTCGCCCAGTCGCCCTGCCCGGTCACCGCGGTCAGCCGCGACGTGCTGGCCGCCATGGCCGAGACGGTCAACCCCCAGGGGGTGCTCGGCGTCGCGCCCCTGCTGGACGTGGACCTGTCCATCGCTCTGGCCCCTGCCCCTCGGCTCGTCGCCGTGCTCGAGTCCGTGCAGGACCCGGGCAACGCCGGCACCGTCATCCGCACGGCCGACGCTGCGGGCGCCGACGCCGTCGTCCTGACCGACAGCTCCACCGACCCGCACGGCGGCAAGTGCGTACGGGCCACCGCCGGCAGCCTCTGGCACCTGCCCGTCGTGCACGGCCCGACCGTCGCCGAGACGGTCGCCGCGCTGCAGGCCGCCGGCGTGACGGTGCTGGCCACCAGCGGCACGGGCGAGGACGACCTGGACGACCTGCAGGACGCCGGCGCGCTGGCCGGCCCCACCGCCTGGCTGCTCGGCAACGAGGGCGCCGGGCTGAGCGAGCAGGCCCTGGCACTGGCCGACCGGCGGGTGCGGATCCCGATCCGCGGCCGGGCGGAGTCGCTGAACCTGGCGACTGCCGCCGCAATCTGCCTCTACGCCTCGGCGCGCGCGCACCGATACCCGTACATCTGACGGCACGTGACCCGTACAGTGACCGCCGTCTCGCGCAGCAGCGTCCAACGGGAGGTCGGGGTGACGGACACGTCGGCCTACGACGACCTGCCCGACGGCGTCCTCGTCGCCGACGCCGACCAGCGCGTCATCGTGCTCAACCCGGCCGCGGAGCGGCTGCTCGGCACGACCGCGGACAGCGCGCTCGGCCGTGACTACCGCGAGGTGCTGCCGCTGTCGGACAGTTCCGGCCGCGACTGGTGGCAGTGCACCGATCCGTACGGCGGCCTGCTGAGCCGGCGGCGCCAGCCGGAGTGCCAGCTGACCTACACCGGCGGAGGGTCCGGCGGCAGCGACCTGCTGGTCACCGCGTCGTACGTCCGCGGCCCGGATCGTGAGCTCCGCCGCCTGGTCGTGGCGCTGCGCGACACCCACGCCCGGGAGCGGATCGAGCGCAGCCGCGCCAACCTGGTCTCCACCGTCGCGCACGAGCTGCGCTCGCCGCTGACCAGCGTGAAGGGCTTCACCGCGACACTGCTCGCGAAGTGGGAGCGCTTCAACGATGACCAGAAGAAGGTCATGCTGCAGACGGTGAACGCCGACGCCGACCGCGTCACACGCCTGATCACCGAGCTGCTCGACGTCAGCCGCATCGACGCCGGCCGGCTGGAGATGCGCAAGCAGGTCGTGGACCTCCCCGCCGCGGTCCAGAAGGCGATCAACGGCCACATCGCCGCGGGGGAGAAGCCCGAGCGCTTCGACGTGCAGGTCCTCGGCGAGCTGCCGGAGATGTGGGTCGACCCCGACAAGTTCCAGCAGGTCGTCGGCAACCTGGTCGAGAACGCCCTGCGCCACGGCGAGGGCACCGTCACCGTCACCGTCGGGCCGCACGCCGGAGGCGCCGTGGTCACTGTCTGCGACGAGGGCGAGGGCATCCCGGAGAACCTCGCGCCCCGGGTCTTCGCCCGCTTCTGGCGCGGCGGCGACCGGCGCGGCGGCACCGGCCTCGGGCTCTACATCGTGAAGGGGCTCATCGAGGCCCACGGCGGCAGCGTGTCGGTCGGCCGCGGACCCGGCGGCGGCGCCGAGTTCCGATTCGTGCTGCCCGCGGGGACCCCGGACTTCATCTAGGGACCGCCGCGGGCGCCTCTGGGAGACTGTCCGCGACCCCCGAACGGAAGAAGCCCGTGTCCGACCTGCTCACTGCTCAAGCCCTGGACGCCGCCCGCGACGCCGCCCTCGCCGCCTTCGCCGCGGCCAGCGACCTCGACCAGCTCGCCGCCGCCCGCACCGCCCACGTAGGCGACCGCTCCGCCGTCGCGCAGGCCCGCAAGGCGCTCGGCGGCCTGGCCAAGGAGGACCGCGCCGACGCCGGCAAGCGCGTCAACGTCGTCGCCCAGGCCGTCGCCGCCGCGCTCGACTCCCGCAAGGCCGAGCTCGAGGCCGAGCGCGACGCCCGGGTGCTGGTGGAGGAGGCCGTCGACGTCACCGTGCTGCCCGCGCGGCCGCCCGGCGCCCGCCACCCGCTGACCACCATCTCCGAGCGGGTCGCCGACGTGTTCGTCGCGATGGGCTGGGAGCTCGCGGAGGGCCCTGAGGTCGAGCACGAGTGGTTCAACTTCGACGCCCTGAACTTCGGCGGCGACCACCCGGCGCGCGAGATGCAGGACACCCTGTTCGTTGCGCCGGCCGGCAGCGGGCTGGTCATGCGCACCCACACCAGCCCGGTCCAGGTGCGGTCGATGCTCGACCGCGAGCCGCCGATCTACGTGATCTGCCCCGGCCGGGTCTACCGCGCCGACGCCCTGGACGCCACCCACTCGCCGGTCTTCGGCCAGGTCGAGGGGCTCGTGGTTGACGAGGGCATCACGATGGCGCACCTGCGCGGGACGCTGGACCACCTGGCCACGGCGATGTTCGGCGAGGGCATGCGCACCCGCATCCGCCCGAACTACTTCCCTTTCACCGAGCCGTCGGCCGAGCTGGACCTGCAGTGCTTCAGCTGCCGGGGTTCCGGTGAGGCCTGCCGCGTCTGCTCGTCCGAGGGCTGGATCGAGTGGGGCGGCTGCGGGATGGTCAACCCGGCGGTCCTGCGCGCCTGCGGCATCGACCCGGAGCGGTACTCCGGCTTCGCGTTCGGCATGGGCCTGGACCGGACGCTGATGTTCCGCCACGGCATCACCGACATCCGCGACCTCTACGAGGGCGACCAGCGGTTCACCCTCGCGCTCGGACAGGAGGCCTGAGGTGCGCGTGCCCGTGTCCTGGCTGCGTGCCCTCGTGCCCGCCCTCACCGCCTCCGCCGACGACATCGCCGCCGCCCTGGTGCGCGCCGGCCTCGAGGTCGAGCAGGTGCACCGGTACGGCCACGACGTCTCGGGCGTCGTCACCGGCGAGGTGCTCGACGTCGAGGAGCTGACCGAGTTCAAGAAGCCGATCCGCTACTGCCACGTGTCCGTCGGCGAGCGCAGCCACGAGGTCGTCTGCGGCGCCACCAACTTCAAGCCAGGCGACCGGATCGCCTTCGCGTTGCCCGGGGCCGTCCTGCCCGGCGACTTCCGCATCGCGACGCGGCAGACGTACGGCCACACGAGCGACGGGATGATCTGCTCCGGCGCCGAGCTCGGCCTGTCGGAGGAGTCCGACGGGATCCTCGTCCTGCCGCCGGACACGCCACTGGGCGTCGACGTCGTGGAGCTGCTCGCGCTGCGCGACGAGGTGCTCGACATCGCGGTCACGCCGGACCGCGGCTACCAGCTGTCGATCCGCGGCGTCGCGCGCGAGGCGGCCACGGCGTTCGGCCTGCCGCTGGAGGACCCGGCGCTCGTCGACGCTCCGGCGCCCGGTGACGGCCACCCGGTGCGGGTCGAGGCCGAGGACGGCTGCGACCGCTACGTCGCGCGCGTCATCACCGGGCTGGACCCGGCGGCGGAGTCGCCGGCCTGGCTGCAGCGCCGGCTGGTGCTGGCCGGCATGCGGCCGATCAGCCTGGCGGTCGACGTCACCAACCACGTCATGGTCGAGCTTGGCCAGCCGCTGCACGCCTTCGACCTGGACGCGCTGCAGGGCGAGGTCGTCGTGCGCCGCGCGCGCGAGGGCGAGCGGCTCACCACGCTCGACGGCCAGGACCGCAAGCTCGACGAGGCCGACCTGCTCATCACCGACGGCAGCGGCCCCATCGCGCTGGCCGGCGTCATGGGCGGCGGCCCGACCGAGGTCACCGCGACCACGACGTCGATCCTGCTGGAGAGCGCGCACTTCGCGCCGCTGTCCATCGCCCGCACCGCACGCCGCCACAAGCTGCCGTCGGAGGCGAGCCGCCGCTACGAGCGGGGCGTCGACCCGGCGCTGGCCCCGGCCGCCGCCGAGGTGGCCGTGCGGATGCTGGTCGAGCTCGGCGGCGCGACGGCTGGCCCGGTGACCGACGTCGACAGCACGCCCACGCCGCCGGTGCTGTCGCTGCCGCTGGACGCGCCCGGCCGCCTGGCCGGTCGCGACTACAGCCCGCAGGTCGTGCGGCAGCGGCTCCAGGACGTCGGCTGCACGGTCACCGGCGACGACCCGCTCGAGGTCGTGCCGCCCACCTGGCGGCCCGACCTGACCGGCAAGGCCGAGCTCATCGAGGAGGTGCTGCGGCTCGAGGGCTACGACACGATCCCGGTCGTCCTGCCGTCCGCGCCGCCCGGCCGCGGCCTCACCGCCGAGCAGCGCCTGCGCCGCACCGCCTCCCGCGCGCTGGCCGCACAGGGGCTGGTCGAGGTCGTCACGGCGCCGTTCGTCGGAGCGCAGGCGCTCGAGGCGCTCGGCGGCGGGATGGAGTGCCCCGAGGTGCTCAACCCGCTGTCTGCGGAGGAGGCTCTGCTCCGACCGTCGCTGCTGCCCGGCCTGCTGTCGGTCCTCGTGCGCAACACCGGTCGCGGCCTCGGCGACGTCGCCGTCTACGAGACCGGCCACGTCTTCGTGGGCACCGGCAGCTCTGCGCCCGCCCCGGGCGTGCAGGGCAAGCCGACGCCCGAGGAGCTGGCGGCGCTGAACGCCGCGCTCCCGGCCCAGCCGCGGCACGCCGGCCTGGCGCTGTCCGGCTCCTCCTGGGACATCGCCGTCAGCGCGCTGGTCGAGCTCGGCCGCGCACTCGGGCTGGTCCTGCAGCCGCGGGCGTCGGACGTCTTCCCGTACCACCCGGGTCGCTGTGCCGAGCTGCTCCTCGACGGCCGCCGCGTCGGCCTGGCCGGCGAGCTGCACCCGCGCGCGATCGGCGCCCTGGGGCTGCCGGCCCGCACCTGCGCCGCCGAGGCGGACCTCGACGTCCTGGTGGCTGCGGCCGCCGCACAGGGGCCGCTGGAGGCCCCGCACGTCAGCCACTTCCCGCCGGCCAGCGTGGACGTGGCGCTCGTCGTGGACGCCGCCACACCCGCGTCCGAGGTCGAGGCCGCCCTGCGTGACGGAGCAGGCGAGCTGCTCGAGGCGCTGCGGCTGTTCGACGTGTTCACCGGTCCGCAGGTCGGCGAGGGCAAGCGCTCCCTCGCCTACGCGCTGCGGCTGCGCGCGCCGGACCGGACGCTCACCGACGTCGAGGTGCTCGGTGCGCGGGACGCCGCGGTCGCCGAGGCCGGACGGCGGGTCGGGGCCGTGCTGCGCTCATGAGGACGGCGCTCGTCACCGGCGGCGGCCGCGGGCTGGGCCGCGCCATCGCGGCCGCCCTGAGCCGCGACGGCTGGCGGGTCGTCATCACCGGTCGGGACGCCGGCGTGCTGGACGAGGCAGTCGCGGCCGGCGACGCGCACCTCGCGCTGGCCGGTGACGCGACCGATCGCGACGCCGTCACCGATGCCGTCGCGCAGGCCGGGGCCCTGGACCTGCTCGTCGCGAACGCCGGGCGCTTCGGCACCGGTGGGCCGCTGTGGGAGAGCGACCCGGACGACTGGTGGCGCGACGTCGAGGTCAACCTGCGCGGGGTGCAGCTCGCGCTCTGGGCAGCGCTGCCGGGCATGGTCGCGCGGGGGAGCGGCCGGGTGATCGCCCTGGGCAGCGGCTTCGGCAACGTCTCCGCGGCGCACGGCTCCGGCTACGGCGTCAGCAAGGCGGCGGTCCACCGGCTGGTCGAGTCCGTCGCGGTGGAGCTCGCCGGCACCGGCGTCACCGCCTTCTCGGTCAGCCCCGGCCGGGCCCGCACGGACATGACGCTCGCCTTCCCGGCCGGCTTCACCGACGCCAACCCCGCCTTCCTCGAACCGCCCGCCGGTGGCTGGGCGCCGCCGCAGGCAGTCGCCGGCCTGGTGCAGCAGATCGCTGCCGGCGAGCTGGACGCCCTGACCGGCCGCTTCCTGCACATCACGACCGACCTGGAGGCGGCGCTGGCCGCCGCCGGTGACCCGGACAAGGGCACGCTCCGACTCGCCGGCTGGTAGCCGCAGCTGCATGGTCATGCATCCTGGTGTATAGTTGGCCGCATGGGAGCGAGGGCCGCGGTTGCGGGTGCCAGCGGCTACGCCGGCGGCGAGCTGCTCCGGCTGCTGCTCGCGCACCCGTCGCTGAGCCTCGGTCCCGTCGCCGGCGGCTCGAGCGCCGGCAAGCCGGTCACCGACCTGCACCCGCACCTGCCCCAGCTCGACGGGCTGGTCTTCGCGGAGACCACCCCGGAGGTGCTGGCCGAGGCGGACGTCGTCTTCCTGGCGCTGCCGCACGGGCAGTCGTCCGCCCTGGCCGCCGCACTGCCTGACGGGCTGCCCGTCGTCGACCTCGGCGCCGACCACCGGCTGGCCAGCGCGGACGACTGGGCGCGCTTCTACGACACGGAGTACGCGGGGGAGTGGCCGTACGGCCTGCCCGAGCTGTTCCGCGACCAGCTCGCCGGCGCCACCCGCATCGCCGGCCCCGGCTGCAACGCCACCGCCATGACGCTGGCCCTCGGGCCGCTGCTCGCCGCCGGGCTCGTGGACGCACAGGACCTGGTCACGACGACGATCAGCGGCACCAGCGGCGCCGGGCGCGGGCTGGCCGCGAGCCTGCTGGCCAGCCAGGTCATGGGCGACCTGAGCGCCTACAAGGTGGCCGCACACAGGCACACCCCCGAGGTGCGGCAGTCGCTGTCCCGCCTCGCCGGCGCGCCCGTCTCCCTCAGCTACACGCCCACCCTCGCGCCGATGCCGCGGGGCATCCTCGCCACCTGCACCGCCCGCACCAGCGCCTCCACGGCCGAGCTGCGGGCGGCGCTGAAGAGGCAGTACGACGACGAGCCGTTCGTGCACGTGCTCCCGGAGGGCCGCTGGCCGCACACCGCGTCGACGGTCGGCAGCAACGCCTGCCACCTGCAGGTCGCCGTCGACGAGGACGCCGGCCGTGCCGTCGTCGTCGCCGCGCTGGACAACCTGGGCAAGGGCGCCGCGGGTCAGGCGCTGCAGTGCGCCAACCTCGCCATCGGACTGCCGGAGACGGCCGGCCTCACCGCGAGCGGGGTTGCCCCATGACCTGGTTGCCCAAGGGCTTTCGCGCCGCCGGCACCACAGCCGGTCTCAAGGACAGCGGCCTGCCGGACCTCGCCCTCGTCGTCAACGACGGCCCGCAGCACGCCGCCGCCGGCGTCTTCACCGCCAACCGCGTCAAGGCGGCGCCTGTCCTGTGGTCGCAGCAGGTGCTGTCCGCGGGGCAGGTCGACGCCGTCGTGCTCAACTCCGGCGGCGCCAACGCCTGCACCGGCCCCGACGGCTTCGCTGACACCCACCGGACGGCCGAGGCCGTCGCTGCTGCGCTCGGCACAGGTGCGGCACGCGTGGCCGTCTGCTCCACGGGGCTCATCGGCGTACGCCTGCCGATGGACCGGCTGCTGCCCGGCATCGAGAAGGCCACTGCAGCACTGAGCGAGGCCGGGGGAGCGGACGCCGCCGAGGCCATCCGCACCACCGACACCGTCGCCAAGACCGCCACAGCGCGGGGCGACGGCTGGTCCGTCGGCGGCATGGCCAAGGGCGCCGCGATGCTCGCGCCGTCGCTCGCCACGATGCTCGCTGTCGTCGCCACCGACGCGCTCGTCGACGCCGCCCTGCTCGACGAGGTGCTGCGCACCGCCACCGCCGGCAGCTTCGACCGCGTCGACACCGACGGCTGCATGAGCACCAACGACACCGTCCTGCTGCTGGCCAGCGGCGCGTCCGGCGTGACGCCCACCCGGGAGGAGCTGCAGGCCGCCGTCAGCGACGTCTGCTCCAGCCTGGCCCGGCAGATGGTCGGCGACGCCGAGGGTGCCAGCAAGGACATCGAGATCACCGTCCGTACGGCGGTCACGCAGGATGACGCCCTCGAGGCCGCCCGCGCCATCGGCCGCAGCAACCTGCTCAAGTGCGCGCTGCACGGCAACGACCCGAACTGGGGCCGCGTCCTGGCTGCCCTCGGCACCACGTCCGCCGCTTTCGAGCCCGACCAGCTCGATGTGTCCATCAACGGTGTGCAGGTCTGCCGCGCCGGCGCGCCCGGCGACGACCGCGACCTCGTCGACCTGTCCGGCCGCGACGTGCAGATCGTCGTCGACCTGAACGCCGGCAGCCAGACCGCCACCCTCTGGACCAGCGACCTCACGGCCGAGTACGTCCACGAGAACAGCGCGTACTCCACATGAGCCCGGCCAGGAACCACGTCGCGCTGCCCAAGGCGGCCGCCCTCGTCGAGGCCCTGCCGTGGCTGAAGTCCTTCAGCGGCAGGACGATCGTCGTCAAGTACGGCGGCAACGCCATGACCAGCCCGGAGCTGCAGCAGGCCTTCGCGGAGGACGTCGTCTTCCTGCGCTACGCAGGCGTGCGCGTCGTCGTGGTGCACGGCGGCGGTCCCCAGATCACCGCCCACCTTGACAAGCTCGGGCTCCAGAGCGAGTTCCGCGGCGGCCTGCGCGTCACGACGCCGGAGACGATGCAGGTCGTCCGCATGGTGCTCGTCGGCCAGGTCAACAGCGACGTCGTCAGCCTGGTCAACGCGCACGGGCCGTTCGCCGTCGGCTTGTCCGGCGAGGACGCGCAGCTGCTCACCGCCGAGCGCCGCGACGCCGTCGTGGACGGCAAGCCTGTCGACGTCGGCAACGTCGGCGAGGTCGTCGACGTGCAGCCGCAGATCCTGCACGCGCTGCTCGACGAGGCGAAGGTGCCGGTCGTCGCGACCGTCGCACGCGGCTTGGATGGCGAGCTCTACAACGTCAACGCCGACACCGCCGCCGCCGCTCTCGCCGTCGCCCTGCAGGCGGAGAAGCTCGTCGTGCTCACCGACGTCGAGGGGCTGTTCGCCGACTGGCCGGCCAGCGACGAGGTCATCAGCGAGATCAAGGCCGACGAGCTGGCGGAGCTGCTGCCGACGCTGTCCAGCGGCATGGTCCCGAAGATGGAGGCCTGCCTGACCGCCGTCCAGGGCGGCGTCCCCCGGGCGCACGTGCTCGACGGCCGCGTCGCGCACAGCCTGCTGCTGGAGCTGTTCACCGACGAGGGCGTCGGCACGATGGTCGTGCCTTCCGCACCCCACGACGCCGCTCGCTCCGGCAACGCCGCCGCGGGGGCCCCGCGATGACCGACATGGGCCGGCGCTGGGACGCCGTCATGATGGCCAACTACGGGCGTCCTGCCGTGGCGCTCGTGCGCGGCGACGGCGCCCGCGTCTGGGACGACGACGGTCGCGAGTACGTCGACCTCGTCGGCGGCATCGCCGTCAACGTGCTCGGGCACGCGCACCCGGCGGTCGTCGAGGCGGTGACGCGCCAGGTCGCCACCCTCGGCCACACCAGCAACCTCGCGATGCACGACCCGGGCCTGCGCCTGGCCGAGCGGCTGGTCCAGCTCATGGGGCGCGACGGCACGCGGGTGCTCTTCACGAACTCCGGGGCCGAGGCCAACGAGGCCGGCCTCAAGCTGTCCCGCCGGCTGCGCCCCGGAGGCGGCTGGGTCGCCTGCGAAGGCGCCTTCCACGGCCGCACCCTCGGCGCTCTGGCCGTCACCGGTCAGCCCGCCAAGCGCGCGCCGTTCGAGCCGCTGCCCGGCCCCGTCGTCTTCGTGCCGTACGGCGACAGCGACGCGCTGGCACAGGCGGTCACCGAGCAGACCGCGTCCGTGGTCCTGGAGCCGGTCATGGGGGAGGCGGGCGTCGTCGTGCCGCAGCCCGGCTTCCTCGAGGCGGCGCGCCAGGCCTGCGACGCCACTGGTGCGCTGCTGCACCTCGACGAGGTGCAGGGCGGCATCGGACGCGTCGGCGCCTGGCTCACCAGCAGCGTCACCGCCCCCGGCGTCACCGCCGACGTCGTCACCCTGGCCAAGGGCCTCGGCGGCGGGCTCCCGCTCGGCGCCGTGCTGGCCTCCGGCGCGGCTGCGGACGCCTTCCAGAAGGGCGACCACGGCACGACCTTCGGCGGCAACCCGATCTCCTGCGCGGCCGCCCTGGCGGTGCTGGAGACCGTCGAGGCGGAGGGCCTGCTCGACGCGTCGGTCAAGCTGGGCGACCACCTGCGGCAGTCCCTCGCCGACCTCGACCACGACCTCGTCGTCGAGGTCCGCGGCCTCGGCCTGTGGGTCGGCATCGTCCTGGCCGAGCCCGTCGCGGCCGCCGCCGAGCAGGCCGCACGCGAGGCCGGCTTCCTCGTCAACGCCGCCGCGCCCGACGTGCTGCGGCTGGCCCCTCCGCTGGTCGTCACGGCCGAGCAGCTGGACGCGTTCGTGGCGGCGCTCGGGGGCGTGCTCTCCGCCGCTAGGGTCGCGGCCATGCGGACCGAGGGAGTGGCCAAGTGAGCGTGAAGATCCTCGTGGTCGAGGACGACCCCAGCGTGCGCGGTCTGCTGCAGACACTGCTGTCGGCGGAGGGCTACGACGTCGTCACCGCCTCCGACGGCCTGGCCGGCCTGGTGAAGGCCACGTCGTCGCCGCCCGCGCTGGTCCTGCTCGACCTGATGATGCCGGACCTGGGTGGCGTGCGCGTGCTCGAGGAGATGCGCGACGACCCCGAGCTGGCCGACATCCCCGTCATCGTCGTCACCGGCAAGGTCGACGCGGTCCCCGGCATGCGCACGCTGCTCGGCGACGACAACGTGTTCCTCAAGCCGTTCGCGGTCGGCGAGCTGCTCGCCCGCGTCGGCGAGGTCGTCGGCGGACCGGGAGCCTGATGGAGAGCCGCACCCTGCCCGCGCGCGCCCTCCGGGCGACGCCCAGCGGTGCGGCATGACGACGTCGCTCGCCCCCCTCACCAAGGCTGCCCGGCAGGCGCGCATCGTCGAGCTGCTCGAGGACCGCGCCATCGCCAGCCAGACCGAGCTGGGCCGGCTGCTCGCCGCCGACGGCGTGGCCGTCACGCAGGCCACCGTCAGCCGGGACCTCGACGAGCTCGGCGCGGTCAAGACCCGCACCGCGGCCGGCATGGCGTACGTCGTCCCGCAGGAGAACGCCCCCCGCGGCGGCACGGCCGAAGCCGTGGACGCGCGGCTCGGGCGGCTGCTCGAGGAGCTGCTCGTCTCCGCCGAGGCCACCGGCGGCACCGTCGTCCTGCG
>JAOPWK010000064.1 GCA_025965735.1 Frankiales bacterium | reverse complement strand
GCCCGGACGTGCTGCACGACGTCAGCCTCGACATCGCCCCTCGCACCCGCGTCGCCGTCGTCGGCGAGACCGGCAGCGGCAAGACGACGTTCGCCAAGCTGCTCACCCGCCTCATGGACCCGACCCGCGGACGAGTACTGCTCTCCGGCGTGCCGCTGGACGAGGTGCTCTTCTCCTCGCTGCGCTCGCGGGTCGTGATGGTGCCCCAGGACGGCTTCCTGTTCGACACGACCATCGCCGAGAACGTCCGGTACGGCCGCCTGGACGCCACCGACGAGGAGGTCGAGCAGGCGTTCTCCGCGCTTGGACTGGAGGACTGGCTGGAGCAGCTTCCGGACGGCGTGCGGACTGAGGTCGGCGAGCGCGGCGACAGCCTGTCGGTGGGCGAGCGTCAGCTGGTCGCCATCGCCCGCGCGTACGTCGCCGACCCCGACCTGCTGGTCCTGGACGAGGCGACCTCCGCCGTCGACCCGGCCACCGAGGTGCGCCTGCAGCGCGCCCTCGACTCGCTGACCCGCGGACGCACGACGCTCGCCATCGCGCACCGGCTGTCCACGGCCGAGGCCGCCGACGAGGTGCTCGTCGTCGACGCCGGCGTGGTCGTGCAGCGCGGCCCGCACGCCGAGCTGGTGCAGCAGGACGGTGTCTACGCGGGGCTGCACGCGAGCTGGGTCAGCCAGTCCCGATGACGGCCGCGCGCGCTGAGCGCCGCGGCCTGCTGCTGGCCTTCGGCGCGTTCGGCTCCTTCTGGGGCGCGTGGGCGGCAACGCTGCCCGCGGTGCGCGACCAGGCGGGCGTCACGGACGGGCAGCTCGGGCTGGCCCTGGCCGCCGTCGCGGTCGCCGCGCTCCCGACGATGCCGCTGGCCGGGCGGCTGATGGACCGGCACGGCGCGCGCCGGCTGCTGCCGCCCTCGCTGCTGCTCTTCGGCCTGGTCTGCGTGCTGCCTGCGTTCGCCACCTCGCTGCTGCCGCTGGTCGTCGCGCTGCTGCTGCTCGGCGCCACCACCGGCGCCCTCGACGTCCTGGTGAACACTGCCACCGCCACCTGGGAGCGGCTGGAGAGCAGGCGGCTGATGGCCGGTGCGCACGGCTGCTTCTCGCTCGGCGTGCTCGTCGGCTCCGTGTCCGCAGGGCTCGCCCGCGACCACGGCGCCGGGCCGCGGATGGTCCTCGGCGTGGTCCTCGCGGTCGTCCTCGCCGTCGGCCTCACGCAGCCGGCCTACCGCGGAGTGACCGCGGCGGCGCCACAGGAGAAGGCCCGAGCCCGCCTCGGCAGCGTCCTGCTGGTGCTCGGCCTGCTGACGGCCGCCTCCTTCCTCGTGGAGGACGCCGTCCAGTCCTGGAGCGCGCTGCACCTCGAGCGCTCGCTGGACGCACCTCCGTGGGTGGGCGGCCTCGGCCCCGGCCTGTTCGCCGGGGCCATGGCCCTCGGACGCTTCGGCGTGCAGTGGCTGGCGCGCCCGGGCACGGACGCCCTGGTGGTGGGCGCCGGCGCGACCGCCCTCACCGGCGGCCTGCTGCTGCTCGCCCTCGCGCCGACGCCGGTGCTCGCCCTGGTCGGCTCCACCGTGGCCGGTGCCGGTGTCTCGGTGCTCGCGCCGACGCTCTTCTCAGCTGTCGGAGCCCGCAGCACCCCCGGCCGCGCGGGCGCCGACCTGGCTGCCGTGAGCGCTCTCGGCTACGCGGGCTTCGTCGCCGGGCCGCCGCTGATCGGGCTGCTCAGCTCGCTGACGTCGCTGCCGACAGCGCTGGCGCTGCTGGCCGTCGTGCCGCTCGCCGTGGCTGTGGTCGGGCCCCTGGTGCTGCGGGAGCGGGTCGCTGCGCCGTCATGAGCCGCCTCACCTGCGGCTTCTGCCTGGCCGGCGGGGCGCCCGGCACTTCCCGCTGATCTCGTGCGAGGGACAGCGCTGCTACTTGGTCAACCGGCGCACAGCGAGCACGACGCCGTAGACGAACACTGCGAGGAGCAGGAGCAGAAGCAGTTCCCAGCCGCCGAAGCTCATGGGCTGAAGGTTCGGCGTGAGGTCGCCCTCTCCTGCTGGCGGGAGCAGGAGAGGGGGAGCTACCCGGCGTTCTGCTCGTGCACCGCGGCCGCGATCCGCAGCCGGTTCATGGCTCGGGGGTTGTCACGGCACTCCTGGACCGCGGGCGACAGGACGTATCGCTGCTGACCCACGTAGACCTGCAGGACCTCGGCCGTCGAGTCGTAGACCTCGTTGTTCTCCGCCTCGTCCACGGCTTCAGTGAACGAGGCGCAGCCCTCTCGGGCTCCTGCTGCGGTCGGCGCCTCGAATGCCGGGATCGGGATGTCGCACATGACGGCCAGCCGGTACACGGCGTCACCCAACGTCTGGGTGTCGCCTTCGATGAGGCTGCCGGGCTCGAGCAGAGAGTCCACGAAGTCCTCGTTGCCTCCGGTGCGACCCGCTTCCCACGCGGCGTGCATCTCAGCCTCGACCGGTGTCCAGTCCCGCGTACCTTGCTCCACCACCCGGCGGTCCGCGTCCATAGCCGCCTGTACATGCTCACAGGCTTCGCGCATGTCTGCCGTGACGACGATGGGCTTGGGCGTCCCTGCCCCCCTCGCCAGAGTCGCAGCGTCCTTCAGCGGAAGCGAGCGCATGCCTGTTGCGGTGGGCGTGGGACGGTCGATCACCCTGCTTCCCCACGCGTCGGGGCTGCTGTCGCCACATGCGGCGAGGAGCACCCCTGCCGCAAGTGCGGCTGCAGCCACCTTCACGATCATGGGACGCATCATGCGCCCCTCACGTTCCCGGTGCACGTGAAGCGAAGCGGCACCGAGGCGGAGCGGGTAACGGCACTTACCGCTTCCGGCCTCGGGTGGTCTCTCGCTCAGCTCGTCGCAGCCGGCAGTCGCAGCGCGACAAGAGCAGCGGCTGCGACCAGAAGGCCCATCGTCGCGAACGCGGCCGGCGTGCTGGTGCGTTGCGCTAGTAGCGGCACGACCAGCCCGGCGGCGATGCCTCCTGCCTGCAAGCACAGCGACTGCGAGGACAGGGTTGACGCTCGGACGGACGAAGGC
>JAOPWK010000155.1 GCA_025965735.1 Frankiales bacterium | reverse complement strand
GACGTGGTGCACCTCGCCGACCTCCGTCGTGCCGTCGGCGACCAGGCCGGCGAGCACGAGGCCCGCGCCGGCGCGGATGTCGTGCGCGGTCACCGGCGCTCCCGACAGCCGCTCGCGGCCGCGCACGACGGCGTGGTGGCCGTCGGTGCGCACGTCGGCGCCGAGCCGGACGAGCTCGTTGACGAACATCCACCGCGACTCGAAGACGTTCTCGGTGATCATCGCGGTGCCCTCGGCCACGGTGTTCAGCCCCAGGAACAGCGGCTGGAAGTCGGTGGCGAAGCCGGGGTACGGCAGCGTCACGACGTCGACCGCCTTGGGCCGCTGGTCCATCCGCACGCGGAAGCCGTCGAGGCCCGGCTCGACCACGGCGCCGGCCTGCACCAGCTTGTCGAGCGGCATCTCGAGGTGCTCGGCCCGGCCGCCGCGGACGAAGACGTCGCCCTGCGTCATGGTGGCGGCGACCGCCCAGGTGCCGGCGACGATCCGGTCCGGCACCGTCTCGTGCTCGACCGGCGACAGGCCCTCGACGCCCTCGACCTCGAGGGTGCTGGTGCCGACGCCCCCGATGCGCGCGCCCATCGCGCACAGCATCTGGCACAGGTCCACGATCTCGGGCTCGCGCGCCGCGTTGTCGATGACCGTGGTGCCCTTGGCCAGGGCCGAGGCCATGAGGAGGTTCTCCGTCGCCCCGACGCTCGGGAAGTCCAGCCAGACCTGGGCGCCGGTCAGCCGCGGGGCGCGGGCGACGAGGTAGCCGTGCTCGCTCACCACCGTCGCGCCGAGCTTGACCAGCCCGGCGACGTGCATGTCCAGGCCGCGTGAGCCGATCGCGTCGCCCCCGGGCAGCGCCACCTTGGCCTCGCCGCAGCGGGCCACCAGCGGGCCGAGCACCGCGATCGACGCCCGGATCCGGCGCACCAGCTCGTAGTCGGCCTCGTGCGACGGCTGAGCCGGCACGTCGATCGTCACGGTGCCGTCGGCGCGCTCCACCGTGCAGCCCAGCCGGCGCAGCACCTCGGCCATGATCGTGACGTCGAGGATGTCCGGCACCGCCGTGAGCGTGGTGCGCCCCTCGGCAAGCAGCGCGGCGGCCATCAGCTTCAGCACGCTGTTCTTGGCGCCGCTGACGGAGACCTCCCCCGCGAGTCGTGCGCCGCCCGCGACGAGGAACCGCTCCATCGCGTCAGTCTAGGGAGGCAACCCGCGCGGGAGTCCCGGCGTCTTCCCCGCTGACGACCGACTGAGGGGGAAGACGTGGACAGCCGAGCGCGCGAGGACTTCAGGTCCTACGTCGCTGCCCGCTCGCCGGCCCTGCTGCGCACCGCGTACATGCTGACCGGCAACCGCGCGGACGCCGAGGACCTGCTGCAGGCAGCACTGGCCAAGACCTACCTGGCCTGGGACCGCATCCGGGAGCGCGAGGCCGTGGACGGCTACGTGCGGCGCGTGATGGTCAACACCCAGACCTCCTGGTGGCGTCGGCGCAAGGTGGACGAGTACCCGACCGAGCAGCTGCCCGAGGGGCCAGCCGGGCGCGACGCGACTGCCGAGCTGGACCTGCACGACGCGCTGTGGACGGCGCTGTCCGAGCTGCCGAAGCGGCAGCGGGCGATGGTCGTCCTGCGCTACTACGAGGACCTCTCCGAGGCCGAGACCGCCCAGGTCATGGGCGTCTCGGTCGGGACGGTCAAGAGCACGACCTCCCGCGCGCTGGCGAAGCTGCGCGACACCTCAGGCCTGCGCGACGACCCCCGCGCGACCCTTCCGACCGGAGTACCCGCATGAGCCCCATCGACGACGAGCTGCGCGCCGCCCTGCACGGCCGGGCGCAGGTGCTCGCTCCCTCAACCGACCCGCTGGCCGGCATCGAGCGCCGGGCGAAGCGGATCCAGCGCAACCGCATCGGCGCCGCGGTGACCGCCTCCGCGCTGGCCGTCGTGGCCGTGGCCGCGGTCGTGCCGGCGCTGCAGCAGACCTCCGCGACCCCGCGGCAGGACGTGCCGCGGGTGGCAGCCACCCTGGAGCCCACGCCCGCGCCGCAGCAGGCCTCGTACGCCCTCGACCCCGAGGCGCCGTGGACCTACCGCGGCGACCCTCAGCTCGCGGTGCAGGGCGACCTGGACGCCTACACCGTCCAGTGGGCCGCCACGCACGGCGTGCTGACCGACGACGTGGACATGACGCCGCTCTTCGGGCAGGTTTACGAGCCGTCGGCCACGCCGGAGGTCGTCTACCTGGTGACCCAGCGCAGCACCGGCGACCACTGGTGGGGCGTCGCGCAGGCCACCGAGAGCGGACCGGAGCTGCTCTGTGACCGGGAGCTGCTCCCCGGGCAGCAGGCGCTGGCCGCCGCCCTGCCCGGCGACGAGCAGGCGCGACTGCTGGTCGTCGCCGCTCCGGACGTCAGTGGGATCAACTACGGCCCTGACGACTCCGGCGCGGTCAGTGCCATGGCCGAGCTCTCCCCCGGCGTGGCCACCGTCGCCATGCTGTCGAACCCGCCGGACGACTACTACGTGCTGGTCGACCGCTCCGGGCGGGAGATCTCGCGCGGCCCCGCGCCGGACCTAGCCGTCCAGAACCCCGACCCGCCGCGGGACACGGCCGTCGACCTGCAGGCGCTCGATCCCGAGTCGCCCTGGGGGGTGCGCGGGGACCGCTCGCTGGTCACGGACGGGCAGCTGGACGCTCTCGGTCAGGGCTGGGCCGCGCGCAACGGCATCTCGGCCGTCGTGGAGACCGTCCCCCTCTACGTCCAGCGGTACGAGGCGGACGCCGGCATCGAGGTCGTCTATCTGGTGCGCAGCGGCGACGGGCCGTGGACCTGGGGGGTCGCCACGCTCGGTGAGGGCGGCTGGTCCTGGTACGCCGAGCACGAGATCACCCGGCCGCTGCGGGCGCTGGCGGCGGCGCTGCCCGGGGACGAGGGCGACGAGCGGCTGCTCGTGGTGGCTGCGCCGTCGATGGGCGGCGGCATGTACGCCGCCGACGGGAGCGACTTCGCCCCGATGACCGACCTCGCTCCCGGGGTGTTCCTCACCTCGATCAGCCCCGGCGACGCGGACGACGAGTACATGGTGCTCGACGGCAACGGCGACCCGGACGACCCCGTCTTCCGCGGCCCGGCACCGGACTACCAGAACGCGGGCTGATCCGATCGGCCATGAGCCGCACCCTCGCCTAGGGTGCGGCTCATGGCCGTCCACCTGACCCGCATCTACACCCGTACCGGCGACGACGGCACCACCGCCCTCGGCGACATGAGCCGGGTGCGCAAGACCGACCCTCGACTGACGGCGTACGCCGACGTGGACGAGGCGAACTGCAGCCTCGGCGTCGTCCTGGCGCTGGGCGACCCGGGGCCCGAGATCGCCGCGCTGCTCAGCCTGGTGCAGAACGAGCTCTTCGACGTCGGCGCGGACCTCTGCACACCCGTGGCACCGGACCCGGAGTACCCGCCGCTGCGCGTCACGCCGGAGTACACCGCCCGGCTCGAGGCGGCCTGCGACACCTTCAACTCGCGGCTGGACAAGCTCTCCAGCTTCATCCTGCCCGGCGGCACACCCGCGGCGGCCCTGCTGCACGTCTCGCGCACCGTCGTGCGGCGGGCCGAGCGCTCCACCTGGCTTCTGATCGAGGCCGACCCGGAGAGGACGAGCACCGAGCCGGCGCTCTACCTCAACCGGCTGTCGGACCTGCTGTTCATCCTGTCGCGGGTGGCCAACCCCGGTGGCGACGTGCTCTGGAAGCCCGGCGGCGACCGCTAGCGCGGCAGCGTCGCGCCGGGGGGCCGGGCCTCGAGCCAGGCCAGGAAGCCGGTGACCGCCGAGCCGGACATGGCCAGCTCCACCGGCCGGTCCCCGGCCCGGCACTCCATGACGACCGCCCCCTCCTGCAGGGCCTTGTGCTCGTCACCGGAGGGTGCCCGTCGGCGCAGCACCTCGAGCTCGCGGCGGCTGTAGCGGCGGCGTGGCCGCGGCGACAGGCTGAACACGCGGAACCAGAGCAGCTCGTCGCCCGCGAACTGGCCGACGCCGTTGACCCAGCCGCGCCCGTGACCGGGCCGCTTGAGGCGCAGGGACAGCTCGACGGTGCCGGCGAGGCGCTGCAGGCCGATCCGGCGCAGCAGGCCCACGACGAGGACGAGCAGGACGAGCACCACCGGCGTGAGGATCAGGTGATCGGTGAGCACGCCGGGTCCGGGGCGCTGGGTCCGTGGAGGAGCTAGACCGGCTGGCCGGCCGCTCGCAGCCGGCTCTCCGCGCGGCGGGCAGCCGCGTCGTCGTCCTCGCTGCGGGCCCGCTGGAGCGCGGCCTGCGCGCGCGAGGCGTCGATGTCCTGCCCCAGCTCGGCGACCTCGGCGAGGACGGTCACGCCCTCGTCGGTCACGGACAGGAAGCCGCCGTGCACCGCGGCCAGCATCGTGCTGCCGCCGTCCTGGTAGATCGTGACGACGCCGCCCTCGGCGAGCTGGCCCAGCAGCGGGGCGTGCCCGGGCAGGATGCCGATCTCGCCCTCGGTCGTGCGCGCGATGACCTGCGTGGCCTCGCCGCTCCAGACCTCGCGCTCGACCGACACCAGCTCGACGTGCAGCTCCGCCACTTCAGCTCCTCACAGGGGGTGCGGCGGGAGACCCGCCAGGTGCCAGCGTACCGGCGGACGCGCAGGTGCCGTCCGCTGGGTCGTCCGAGAACGATCTTCCGCGCGAGGCGTGGAGAGGCAACGGCGGCCCCACCCGGAGGGGGCGGGGCCGCCGCGCGGTGCGGGTCAGCAGTAGACGAAGGGGTCCTGTGCCGGCGCGCCGGGAGCCTGCTCACCCGTCAGCGGCGGCACGAGGGGCGCCACCTGGTCCCAGTACGTCTTCCGCGCGGTGATGATCGCCGTCTGGAAGTCGCAGAACGCGGCCGGCTTGCCGAGCTCCGCCCCGCCGAGCGCGCGCAGCGCTCCGGCGACGACGCCCTTGTCCGGGTCGGCCGACAGGTCGCCCCAGCCGACCTGCGCCCACGGCGCCGCGTCGTTCACCGGCAGGGCACCGAGGTCGAAGACGCCCTCGACCGGGTCGTAGGCGTCGGTGCCGGGGACGTGCGCGGCCTGCTCCAGCGCTCGGCGCAGCTGCCAGTTCGTCACCGGGTCGGCACCGGCCACCATCGTGGGCCGACCCTCGACGTCGCTGATGCCGCCGACGTGACCGGCCGCGCGCCGTGCCTCGAGCAGCACGCGCGAGGCGACGCCGGCCGCGCGGGGGGTGGAGAAGCTGGTGCCACCGACCAGCTGCGTACCGGCCTCGCACTCGTGGCAGTACGGGATCTCCTGCGTGAAGTCCGAGACGAAGTCGGGGAAGCGGCCGGCCAGGGAGGTCTGGCCGTTGGAGGAGCCCTCCTCGATGCCGGAGACGCCGATGCTCCACCAGGGGCCGGCGCCGGCGCGCAGCGGTGTGATGCCCGGTCCATTGCCGCCCGAGCTGAAGTGCAGCTTCCCGCGGTTCACGACGCCCTCGTAGGTGCTCTCGAAGGCGTTCGCCTCCGGCAGCGGGAAGCCGGTCTGCGGGATCGAGACGCCGTAGCTGGTCGTCACGATGTCGACGGCCGGGTGCTGGAAGGCGTGCGCGTGCGACTCCGCGCTCCCGAGGTTGGTGTCCTGCTCGATGAAGTACAGGACGGCGTCCGGGTTCGCGGCGAGCACGGACGAGGCGGTGCCGACGCCGTGCGCGCTCTTGCCGGCGTTCGGCGCCAGGTAGCCGCCAGGGGTGGTCTCCGGGGCGAAGGAGGTGGCGATGATGTTGGTGCCGAGGAAGTGGTACGGCGTCCGCGGCTTCACACTCGACCAGAAGGCCCGGTCGGCCTCCAGGTCGGCCGCGAAGTTCCCGGTCCGGGTCAGGTGGATGACGTTCTCGGCCGGGACGCCCAGCGCGGCGAGCACCTCCTGGGTGACCGCCTTCGGCGCGGAGTCCGGGTAGTAGAGGCCACCTGCGTAGAAGGCGTCGTGGTAGGGGTTGATGGCCGAGTCCATGTCGGCGACGACCACGCGCGCCGCGGCCGGGTCGGACGGCACTGTCGGGTCGGTCGGCGTCTCGCCGCCGCCGTCGCCCTCGCCGGGCACGTCCGTCGCGTCGCCGGTGATGGTGGCGACGACCTCACCCGTGAAGGCGGTCTCGGCGTTGAGGAAGCCGCTGACGCTGGTCGTGTACGTGCCGGGTGCCGGCGCCACGACGGCCTCCTCGCCCGCCGTGCCGCTCAGGGCGTTGGTGTCCTGCGCCAGCACGACGGCGCCCGCCGGGTCGGTGACGGAGAGGTCGAGGTCCTCCAGGCTGTTGGCCCAGGCGATGCTCACCGTCACCGAGCGCACGGCGCAGTCAGCGGGCAGCGAGAAGGCATCGGTCACCGCGTCGCCCGTGGCAACGAGCGCGGACGGGGCGACGGTGCCCGACCACGCGTGCACCACCTGCTCGCCGTCGGGCAGTGCGCAGTCGCGCTCGTCCACGGGCGGCTCCGGCAGGGGCGCGGTCGGGGCGAGCAGCAGCGCGAGCGCACCGTTCGCGGCGCCGTCGGCGTCCATCGCTCCGCCGTCGACGGCGGTGAGGGTGCGGGTGCGCTCGGTCAGCACGCTGTCCACGTCGGCGCAGGCGGAGGTGCAGGCCAGCAGGCCCGTCGTGTCGAGCGGTAGCCCCAGCGCGACGCTCGTGGCGCTGCCCTTCTTGACCTTGTCGACCTCGACGGCCAGGAAGCCGACCGGGTAGGTGCTGGTCCCGGGAGCAGCGTCGGGAGCGGTTCCCTGCGCGGCGCGGGTGATGCGGCCGTCGTCGGTCGTGACGACGACCGCGCCGCCGGTGGTGTCGATCGTGGCGCTGCCGCCGTGGTTGCCCGACTTCGCCGGAGCGGCGTCCGGGTGGGAGGAGGTGAGAGCGGCGGCTGCGGAAGGGGCAGCGAGGAGCGAGACCGCCGCGGTAGCGGCGACGAGCAGGCGGAACGGACGCACGAGGGGTCTCCTCAAGGGTGCTGGGTGGATGTCACCCGGTTCGCCGTGCCTGCGCGTCCACCTGCCGCGCCAGAGCACCTTTCACCGTCTGCGATCCGGTCAGCACGGAGCGTGCTCGAAGACGCGCGCCGTCGTGGGCGCTGACGACGACGGGCCGGTCACCCGAAGGTGACCGGCCCGTGCAAGGCGGGTGGGGCTAGGCGTTGAGCGCCTTGGCCTTCTCCTCGACGTCCTCGATGCCGCCGCACAGGAAGAACGCCTGCTCGGGGATGTGGTCGTACTCGCCCTCGGTGAGCTTCTTGAACGAGGCGATGGTCTCCTCGATCGGCACGAACTTGCCCTTGAGGCCGGTGAAGGCCTCGGCGACGAAGAACGGCTGGGACAGGAAGCGCTGGATGCGACGTGCCCGGTTGACCAGGACCTTGTCCTCCTCGGCGAGCTCGTCGATGCCGAGGATGGCGATGATGTCCTGCAGGTCCTTGTAGCGCTGCAGGATGCGCTGGACCTCACGGGCGACCTGGTAGTGCTCCTCGCCGACGAAGCGCGGGTCCAGGATGCGGGAGGTCGAGTCCAGCGGGTCGACGGCCGGTTAGATGCCGAGCTCGGAGATGGCGCTCGAGATCACGGTCGTGGCGTCGAGGTGGGTGAATGTCGTGTGCGGCGCCGGGTCGGTGATGTCTTCGGCGGGCACGTAGATCGCCTGCAGGGAGGTGATC